>JAJPZM010000156.1:5574-8422 GCA_021204335.1 Parabacteroides sp.
ATGTACTTTTAGGGCTTCATTCAGATAACCTAATAGATATAAATAAGAGTATTATGAGAAAGACTTTGTGTGCTTCGGCACTTTTACTTCTGGCTGGACAGTCGCTGCCGGCACAGGAACGGCCTAATGTCGTTGTTTTCCTGGTCGATGATATGGGATTGATGGATACCTCTTTGCCGTTCCTGACGGATAAGGCCGGTAATCCGCAACGTTACCCGCTGAACGACTGGTATCGGACACCTAATATGGAACGGATGGCGCGGCAGGGTATTCGCTTCTCTACCTTTTATGCGCAAAGCGTCAGTTCTCCTTCGCGCGCTTCCATTATGACGGGACAGAACTCAACCCGCCACCGGACTACCAACTGGATTAATGCGGAAACGAATAACAAGACACCTTTCGGGCCGGAAGACTGGAACTGGAAAGGTATTTCGAAAAGTGACGTGACGCTGCCCCGCGTCTTGCATGATGCAGGCTATAAAACGATTCATGTCGGCAAAGCCCATTTCGGATGCCAGAACAGTGAGGGCGAACTTCCTCAGAACATCGGTTTTGATGTAAATATTGCCGGTTCTGCCATCGGCCATCCGGGAAGTTACTACGGTGAAAACGGTTACGGACATATCAAGGGACAGAAAGCCCGGGCCGTACCGGGACTGGAAAAATATCATGGAACGGATACTTTCCTGAGTGAAGCGCTGACGATAGAAGCCAATCAACAGATCGACCAGGCGGTAGGAGAGAAGAAGCCGTTCTTCCTATATATGTCGCATTACGCAGTGCATGGGCCGTTTGAAGTAGACAAGCGTTTTGCAGGACATTACCGTTATTCGGAAAAGCCGAAAGTGGCCGGTGATTTTGCTACATTGATTGAAGGAATGGATAAGTCGCTGGGCGACATCATGGATCATCTGGAAGAGTTGGGGATTGCGGAGAATACATTAATTATATTCCTGGGAGACAACGGTTCGGATGCCCCTCTGGGCGACGATAAAGGCTATACTTCTTCCGCCCCGTTGCGTGGAAAGAAAGGAACAGAGTTTGAAGGTGGCGTTCGCGTCCCGTTCATTGCCTGCTGGGGTAAACCGGATGCGAACAACCCTGTCCAGAAGCAATTGCCGATAGCAATAGGTGGCATACAACGCCAGATGGGAACGGTGATGGATATTTACCCGACTCTCCTGTCGCTTGCCGGAACTACCAATCCCGCAGGACATGTAATCGACGGCATCGATCTGCGCACACAACTGGAAGGGAAAGTAAACAAGAACCGCTCCGGTAAAGTCCTGATGCACTTCCCCCCACGAACACCGCGGAAGCTATTTCACCACTTATATCGACGGCGACTGGAAGCTGATCTATTATTATAACCCCGAAAGACCTTCAGAACCGGGCTACCGCCTGTATAATCTGACGCTCGATCCGGGCGAATGTCTCGATCTCTCTTTGCGTAAAAAGAATCGTGTAAAAGATATGGTACATGCCATGAGTGCGCAACTCGAAGCCGAAGGGGCGCTCTATCCCGAAGATGCCAAAGGAAATATACTTAAACCGTTCTATTAAAAGAAGAAGCGGGGCGATTCCAAAAGAAAAAATAATCGGCATAGTATTGTTTATCCGAAAAAACTTCTTACCTTTGCCCCGCAAATTTTTAAGTACTAACAAATATAAAACAGCGTTTTATGAACAATTATGAAACCGTTTTCATTTTAACTCCCGTTTTGTCTGACGCACAGATGAAGGAAGCGGTAGAAAAATTCACGAACCTCCTGAAAGAACAGGGTGCTGAAATCGTGAACGAAGAAAATTGGGGATTGCGCAAATTAGCTTATCCTATCGACAAGAAAACAACAGGCTTCTATCAGCTGGTTGAATTCAAGGCAAATCCGGAAACAATCGCTACACTGGAAGTTAACTTCCGTCGTGACGAACGTGTGATCCGCTTCTTGACTTTCCGCCAGGACAAATACGCAGCAGAATATGCCGCTAAGAGAAGAAATCTGAAATCATCTAAAGAAACAGTAAAGGAGAATTAATTATGGCAGCAACTCAATCAGAAATCAGATATTTAACTCCGCCTTCAGTAGACGTTAAGAAAAAGAAATATTGCCGTTTCAAAAAGAACGGTATCAAGTACATCGATTACAAAGATCCTGAATTCCTGAAGAAATTCCTGAACGAACAGGGTAAGATTCTTCCGCGTCGTATCACAGGTACTTCTTTGAAGTTCCAGCGTCGTGTGGCTCAGGCAGTGAAAAGAGCTCGTCACCTGGCGTTGCTTCCTTACGTAACCGATTTAATGAAATAAAATAAAGAGAGGAGACAGAATATGCAAGTTATTTTGAAAGAAGACGTAATCAATTTAGGTTACAAAGACGATATCGTAACAGTAAAAGACGGTTACGGACGTAACTTTCTAATCCCCACGGGTAAGGCAGTTATCGCATCTGAGTCTGCAAAGAAAGTATTGGCTGAAAACCTGAGACAGCGTGCTCACAAATTGGCTAAGATCAAAGAAGATGCCGCAGCCTTGGCCGCTAAGTTGGAAGGCGTTGCATTGACTATCGGTGCAAAGACCAGCTCAACAGGTACAATCTTTGGTTCTGTAACAAATATCCAGGTTGCTGAAGCTTTGGCAAAGGCTGGTTTCGAAGTAGAACGTAAGATTATCTATATTAAGGATGCTATTAAGGAAGTAGGTAACTACAAGGCTATCCTTAAACTTCACAAGGAAGTTTCTGTTGAAATTCCTTTCGAAGTGGTTTCTGAATAATTCAGTAACGATATAATTCGTAAAAGGGACTGTCCAAAAAGTGGATAGCCCCTTTAGCTATTGTTTATTTCGGTA
>JAJPZM010000432.1 GCA_021204335.1 Parabacteroides sp.
AACATATATACATTACCGCCGAAATCTGCGGCTACCAACGCATTACCCGATACGGCTACCGAGCCGAATACCGGAGCGCCTGTCGCATGCTTCCACACCAATTGGCCGTCTTCCTTATTGATTCCGTAGATTGTTCCGTCGGAAGCTCCTACATAGACCGTATTACCGGCAAGAACAGGACTCGTTTCGATCGTTGCCGACGGTTGGCGGGAATAGGGGGAAGTATAGACCAGAGCATCCCCTGTGCTGAATTTCCATTTGAGCTCCAATGCCTCGTTATCCAAAGCAACCAGCCCATCTTTGGCGGAACCGAAAATAATCTCCTTATCCGTCAGTAAAGGAGTCGAGGTAACATCTACGCTGAAAGGTAATTCTTTGCGAACCACCACCCGACCATCGCCGGCATCCAGAATAAAGAATGACTTATCCGAGATGATATAAAGTAAACCGCCATGAACGGCAGCCGAAGCACCCCGATTGCGCAGGCCGTTGGTATCTGCTTTCCATTTTAATTCGCCGGTTTTCAGATCATTGCCATACAAAGCACTCCATTGGGAAGAACCTACAAGGATATTTTTAGCGACAGAGAAAGTAGTCGTCGTTCCTTCGCCTTGTCCCCAGTCTTTGTTCTGCCAGATTACCCGGCCGTCTTTAGTGTCGATCGCACAAAGCCCTTTGCCTGTTCCGGCATAGACAATGCCGTCGGAAGCAACCAGTCCTTCGATCAGGGCGGGCAGACCGTTTACCGGCAACTGTTTCTCCCAACCGAGCTTGCCGCTTTCCGCATCGATAGCATACAGGTAACCCTGTGCATCCTGAGCCAATACCCGGCCATTATCTATCACGATCGTGTTCTTGATCGAGTTGCGTACCGGATATTTCCAGAGCAGTTCACCGCTTTTACCGTCGAGAGCATATACGTGGGCTTCACCTTTCAGGTTTTCATCCACAGATGCGATATATATCTTGCCGTTATAAACCAAAGGAGAAGTCATATAGATATTCGCACCGACATTCTTAATCCAAGCCATTTGCAAAGGCTGGTTTAACTCGGGACAGGCAGGAGCGGCATGTTCGGGATTACTTAGCAGGTTCTCCCAGTTACTGCCCGGTTTCACTTCTGCCGGAGCGGTGGCATGGTAAGTAAAGGCGCTCTCTGTTTCTGCCACTTCCCCATTATTAAAACGCGCTTTCAGCTTCAGGGCGACTGCCTTTCCTTCCTGTTTGGCAGTCAGAGGAATTTCTGCATTCCAGCACCAGTCGGTTGCCTGTTGCAATTTCTTATTCGAGAATACAGCCTTGCCATCTACCAGGCAGATATAGGTTACTTCCTTCACCGGAGATACGGACGAATAAACATTTACCGCCAACGGAACGGCTCCCGATGCCAGCACAGGTACCTGTCCTTCTACCGGAGAAGCGATCTGTATGTTTTTATCCAGATAAGTATAACGAAGCTCCGACACGAAATCACCTTTCTTATCTACATGCATCACGCGGAAAGCACTGGCCGAGTGGTCGATACCACCTTTGTCGAGCGTAGCCGTAGAAACGGAATAAACATCGCCCTGCTTCTTCATATAGTTGATATGCCAGTGGCCATACACCCAGGCTTTCAGGTTATGTTCGTTCAGGTTGACCTGCTCCCGGTCGTTGATACCGAAGATGAACTGGTCGCCGTAGGTCAGCAGGTCGTGGTTAAAGACAACGATCGGTTCACCTTGCGGCACCTGCGCCAGATCGTTCTTCAGCCAGCGATAGACATCTTCCTTTGTATATCCCGGCTGATGATCACCACCCGCCATCGGGGTAACGATATAATGTGTGCTGCCGGCATCGAAAGAGTAATAAACAGGGCCATAAATACTTTCGAACAGTTCTTCGCCATACTTGCCTTTTACCAGGTCGTGGTTACCGATGCAATAAAACATCGGGCAGTTCATATTCGCCGTATTCATCAGTTTGATATGTGCTTTCAAACCATTCTCATAGCAGATATCACCAGTATGAATGATAAAGGCAGCCTGTTCGTTAGCCACATAATCGCGCACGTTGTTTACCCAGTCGCCATGATTTTCGGTGTTGAATATCTCTGTGTCGGCAATATGCACGTACTTATGGCTGCCGTCTTTCTTAATGCCGCCATCATAAGACTGCACGCCAAAGTCGTACGACTGTTATTTTCCGTCGATACGGATATAGTGTTTGTTATCAGTCTTATATCCGGAAGGGGTGGTGATAAAGACAAAACGTTCCCTGTCATGACCGGGCAAAGAGAAAGTACCGTCGCCGGCCGTCTTTACAACATTCAGTCCGTCGGAAACGGCAACGCCGGCCAATGGCTTTTCGCCTTTATCAAAGACTCCGTTATTGTTTTTGTCTACAAATACGCGTCCTGTATAAGCGGCACTGGCGGAGAAAGCCACGCAACTCAGCAGGGCGATGTTCAGCAATGTTTTCTTCATGTTATCGATGTGTTTAGTTTAGAATATTAGTTATTTTCTGATACGGAAGGTTGTCAGCACAAACCCATGGTCGGATGCGTAGAAGAATTCTTCGCCTTTGAACGGGAACATCTCGCCCAGGATATTGTCATAACATTGCGATTCGGTAGCCTGTATCGTCTTTCCCTGATAGTAGATAAAGTCGATGCGATCCTGCCGGTTTACCGTTTCCAGCGAGTCGGCATCGGTCAGCCAGGTTACCCCCAGGTTCTTAACCGGGTCGGGATTGATTTCGCGGAAGCTGTCTTTAAAATCGGCGGCTTCTATCTCTTTGGAAACCATCCAGTTCACTACGGCACCGCCATGATTGTACATGTCTTTGGTAGCTTCCGTCCAGTCGAGGTGCGAATGGCTGTTGAAGTCGCCGCCCATGATAAGAGGGATGCTGTCTGCCTCCGCGATCATCGGTTTCAGTACGGCCAATATTTTACGTATCTCGTCGTCGCGAGTACCGGCATCGTCCCAAGCCAATATTTCTTCTTCGGATTTGTCGGTAGGAACCAGGCGCATATCCGGCAGATAATGGATCCAGGTATCGAACAGACGGACAGGTGTTCCGTCCATATCGATTTCTATCCCTCCGAAATTAAAGGTACTGATCTGATCGGGAAAAGCATAGGTCTTTACGATCGGGTAACGGCTGTAAATGCAAAGGTTATCGGATATCAGATGGTAGTTATAGCCCAGCGAATCGGCTACCATAGGAGCGGCACCGTATGTTTCGACCATTAGGACGACGTCGGCCTGGCTCTTTTTCAGGACCCCAATAATTCCGTCGCAGGCTTTCTGCCCATAGGTTTTCGAATGCCCACCGTGCCAGACATTCCAGGAAAGGACGGTGAGCTGTTTTTCTTTTTCCTGCACTTGGCAGGAAGCAAGCATGTTTAATAAGAGCATTACCAAGGTAATACCCAAAAGATTTTGTGTTTTCATGTAGATTGTTTTATCCTTATTTTACCTTTATATGATCGAATCCTTCCCCATACACGCCGATTACGGAACTTTGCGAAACGAATGCGTTCGGGTCAATATCTTTGATCAGACGGAAAATGGTGGTCGATTCGCGTTTCTTAGCTAATACGAACATCATCTTTACACCGAAGCCGGTGTATAGACCGGTTCCGTCGATCACCGTCATCCCGCGGTGCAGGTCTTTGTTGATGCGGCGGCCGATCTCCTCATATTGCTTGGGGATGACGAAGAACTGCACAGACTGGCGGGCACTGTTCACCACCTGGTCGAGCACAAAGCTGGAAATATAAAGGGTGGCAAAACCATAAACCACCTTTTCCCAATCGTGCAATACGAAATAACTGGAAGAAATGATTATCATATCCGTCATCAGAATGACACGTCCCAGCGTGATGTCGCGGTATTTGTTGATGATAGCCGCAATGATATCCGTACCCCCCGAACTGCCATTGGCAGAGAAAGCAATGCCGATACCGCCGCCACAAAAAGAAGCACCGATCACACAGGCCATAAAAGGCTGGTCGTACAGCAAATGCAATCCCGCCGTAGCACCCTGGATAATAGGCAGGATCGTGGTCATCACGAATACGGCAAAAATTGTCTTTACACTGAACCGCAATCCGAGGATGATCAGGGATGCGACCAGCAAACCACCGTTAATCGCAAAGCAGGTGTACTGTACATTCAACCCGGTAGCCCAATATACAATAGAAGCGATACCCGGCACATCTCCGGTGGTAATGTCATTGGATAACAGAAAGACCGTCCATCCGATGGCATAGGAAAGCATCCCCAGGGCAATCATCAGATAATCGTGCATTTCCCTCCACATTAATTGACGTGAAGAAACTGATAAAGTAGGTTTCATCTCAAATGTTTGTTATGTTTTTAAAGATCACATCACTACAAAACAAATTTTGCAGCCCCGCAAAAGCGAAGCTGCAAATTAATCAAGATTAAATCAATTTAGCGAAACGGAGCCATGAATTTATAAAAACATACTGTTAAAACCCCTACACGTCGCAAATACGAATGCATTTCTCCAACGAGGCAATTTTATCCGACTGACGGGGAACGAACTCCTGTCCTACAAATCCTTTATACCCTGTTTCTACCACAGCACGCATAATTGCCGGGTAATAAAGTTCCTGCGTCTCGTCTATTTCGGCACGTCCGGGATTACCACCGGTATGGATATGGGAGAAGTATTCATGGTACTTCTGAATATTTTCGATGATATTTCCTTCCATGATCTGCATGTGGTAAATATCATAGAGCAGCTTGAAGTTGGACGAACCGACGCGGCGACACAGTTCCACGCCCCAAACCGTATGGTCGCACTGGTAATCTTTATGTCCTACGCTGTTCAGCAGCTCCATCGTAAGGACCACGTTATGCTTTTCGGCCAGTGGCATCAGACGTTTCAAGCCTTTCGCGCAGTTCTCCCAACCTTGCAGGTCGGTCAGCCCGTTGCGACGGCCGGAGAAGCAGATCAGGTTGGTCAAGCCTGCGGCGGCAACCTGCGGGATGACTTCTTCATAGCTGGCTACCAACTCGTCGTGCAGGCTGGGATCGTTAAATCCGCGGTCGATACCTAACCCGGCACCCTGGCACATGGCTACGGTGAGACCATGTTTCTGCACGACCGGCCAGTCTTTAGGGTCAAGAAGTTCGATGGATTCGATACCTATATTCTTGCATATTTCACAAAACTCGTCGAGGGGATAGTCGCCAAAGCACCATTTGCTTACGGAGTGGCGGATATTGCCTTTCAACGGCTCCTTCGTTTCTACTTTCTTTTTCTTTGCGGGATTGGCAGCTTCCAGTCCGGATACGGCTAATGCTGCGCCTCCAACCAATGCGGTCTTAATGGCTGTTCTTCTTGAGATGTTTTCCATGATATTGAGAATTGATAATTAATTAAACGCTACAAATATAAGTAAAATAATCTTTGCTATTTAAGTAGTATCCCAACCTTTAGCTTTCATTTTTCAAATCCATAACAGCCTGTCTGTTTTCCAGTGGATACCGCACCTATCGGGAGAATCATCGAATATAGAAAGTCTAAATGGTTTCAAAGATAAATCATAGCGCTATTATCTCCAGATCTTCCGGGACAAAAACATTTCCGGAAAAATTCTCTTTTGCTTCGGCTCCGTATTTCTCCTTGCGTGTAGCAAGAGTCTTGTCTTCCGTATGATATAAAAGCAGGTTCTTAATACCCAGTTGTTGGGCGAGTTTTCCGGCATCCAATGCGGTGCTGTGATGCTTTTCGTATGGTTTGAATCTTTCCCTGTCTTCGTATAGACAGAAGGCTTCGCACAACATCCAGTCTGCACCCTCTACAAAGGTGTGGTTTGTTTCGTTATACGGCTCGTCGCCGAGGCAAACCAGACTTTTACCGTTTGGCAGTGTCGTTCGGAATCCGTATTGTTTCTCTTTGGTCGATTTAATATCAAAACATTGGAAATCTATACCTATCGCAGTAAAGGTATCGCCATGTTGCAGTTCGCAGAACAAGATATCCTTGTTGATATGTACAGTAATTTTCTTAGGTAACATCAATTCGCACATTGTATTCAGGACTGTTACGACCTTATCATGACCATATATTTTCAATGTTCCCGTATATTTCCCCTGATTCATTTGCTGGGCAATAATACGGATCATCCAGATGATACCCAAAATATGATCAGTATGGGCGTGAGTGACAAATATTTCATGTATGCCGGAATAAGGTATACCGGCTTTCTCCAACTGAGAAAGAATACCGTTTCCTCCGCCGGCATCCACCAGTAAGAAATCGTTATCCCGCTTCAACGCAAAGCAAGTATTATAGCAGCGGGTAACGGTGGCATTACCGGTACCCAATATGATCAGTTCTGTATTTTGCATAAGTATATCTTTCTGTTTTTAAGTGTACAAAGATATGAGGTTATGAATGGTTATGCAAATGATACTATGATGTATCAATAACCAGAAATTTATCATTCTGATTTACCAGACCGACTTTGCTCAAGTAACCATTCGTAGATTTGGGGGGGGGTATTTCTCATAAAGATATTGTATTCCATGTCCATCCCCTTCGAGCTTTGTAAACTTGACTTTTCCGTTGTCTGTATCCAAAGCTTTTACTATTCGTTCTGTTTCCGATATGGGCACCATATCGTCGGCAGTTCCACGAAATGCCCATATCGGAATATTTTTAAGATTACAGATACGCGTAGTATCGCTGTCATTGCAACCGCCGCACAATGGAACTATTGCCGCAAATTTATCAGGATGATCCATTGCTACGATAAATGTACCATATCCTCCCATACTTATCCCTGTAAAGTAGACTTTATCAATATTAACCCGATAGCCTGCGACTATTTTTTCATATAATGGTTCAAACCAATTATCCGATGACCAATACTTACTATCCGGACATTGGGGTGATACTATAATAAAATCGAAATCATGCCCTTGGTCAACCAGATAAGGCAACCCATATTCTTTCAACTTATTTAAATCGTTCCCTTTATGCGACCCTCCGTGAAGATAGATAACAAGAGGATAACTTTTGGCTTGTTCCGAATAGTCTTTAGGCAGATATATCAGATAATTATAATCAGCCTTGGGCTTTGTCTGCGAACAGACGTATCCGCAAAAGTAAAAAGCAAAAAACAGAAATAAGTATATTCTTTTCTTCATGAGTGTTCTAATATAATTGATTGTAAACTAGTAAAATGAAAGCGACCTAATGGTTGGGAAATATCAGACGAAATACCGTTTTCTTTCCCGGTTCCGAGTTTATATTGAGTTCTCCGCCATGCAGTTGCATAATACGTCGGGATAGCGGAAGTCCGATTCCGCTTCCTTCTTTCTTGGTAGAATAAAAGGGGATAAATACATCTTCCAGCCGGTCTTGCGGAATGCCTTCCCCGTTGTCGGTGACTTGTATAAATAAAGAGGCCGGTTCTTTTCCTGCCTCAACGCTTATCTGTGGCTCCGGATTATTGGCGGTAGCCTGCAAAGCGTTGCGGATAAGATTGATCAATGCTAATGTTATTAAATTGGGATCGAGCAGGATATCTATGTTTTCCGGAGAAATGTAACAGATATTTTTACTTCCCGGTTCCGAGTTCAGTAACCGGCTGAGCTTGTCAAACAGATCGCAAATCTTTATTTTCGCCTTAACCGGATCAGGCAGGTGGGTCAACCGGTGGTACGCATTCAGGAAAGTATGCAGTTGTTGCACTTGCCGGTTAATGGTTTGCAATCCGTCAATTGTCCCCTCTTTCCCGTATTCATCGCTGTATTTAATCAGGTCGGCCGACAAAGAGGCTTATTGGTGTTATGGAGTTCCTAATCTCATGCGTCAGTACCCGGATAATACTCTCATAGTAAAACCGCCGTTCTTCCAGTTCGGCATGATTATCTTCAAAATGTGTAATAATCCGGTTCATCTCCCGAAATAATCCATTCAGGAATTTATCATCTCCTTCTTCTGCAAAGTGAGCGTTGAAGTCGTTATTATTGATCGCACTGAAGAAACTTTCCAGCTGGCGGTCTGTTTTCTCCACTCTTCTTACGAGCATAATGGCCAGACCTGCAATTATGCAGGCACAAACAAAAGCAAAGAAAAGCGAAGTCTGACTGATCAAAAGCCAGGCACCTATAATCGAGAATAACACAATCCCTGTTATTCCGCCGACAATAATCCGGTGTAGTCTGCGATTCAGCATATTTATTCTTACACAGGCGAGTTAATAATATTTATCAATTCCGCCATATCCGGTAATTAGTTTATTTTCTCTTGTTTTATCCATAAAATTAGAGAACCTTTTCTCGAATTCTTCGAAATGTCTCAAAGATGAGTAAAAAAGAAAAAGGGACTGTCCAAAAAGTGGATAGCCCCTTTAGCTATTGTTTATTTCGGT
>JAJPZM010000106.1 GCA_021204335.1 Parabacteroides sp.
TCTCGAAGAAAGAATATTAACAAGAAAAAGGATATTTTAAATCGGGTAATGGATAGTGAATTGGCCGCATAACAAAAAAGAAGGCATCCTTTTAGGACACCTTCCTACGAAGCCTGTTATATAGGTTCAAATCTGTCAAAATCCGAACCTTATTCTAATTTTTAAAATCACAAACAACTATCATCCTATCACTTTCTTGCGCAATAGTCTTGTATTCAGTTGGTTAATTTGTGATAGTTGCCATTTTTAACTATCATTCAACTATCACAGTCTTGTCCTAAAACTAATTGGTTGCCCACCTGTTTTGCCTAAGTATATGACTAAAAATCAGCAGAGTAGTAACAGAAGTTGTTCGACACCCGGGTGTAGACGGTCTTTACACCCAGGTCTCAACATCGCCTACACCCGGGTGTAAAACAGGGCGAGATGGGCATCCTGGCAATAAGAAGAAAGCATTTCTGTGAAAATAGGTAGGCATCTGCGTGAAATTGTTCTATATGCTCCGGCAAGGGAGACAGCGGAGAAACTAAGCGAGACGATGATGATATAGTTAAAATATGGTTAAAATGATAGTTGAGTGATAGTTAAAAATGGCAACTATCACAGGATAAACATATTGAAAAACAATTGTTATGTGACAAAAGTGATAGTGTGATAGTATATTTGAAGAATCTATTTGTTACAAAAAGATTCGAACATTAGAAAATTGTGAAACAATTTTCGGGTAGGGGCTAAACAATAGCCGCTGCAAGCTGTCTAATTATTAGACACGACTGTCAAAATATTTGACATAACAGCCAATGCTTTGAATAGATAAAGCATTGGCTGTTATTTATTTATCTGTTTTGGCACGCAATTTGAACTATCCCCCATAAAAAAGTGTCTTATGAAAACAATTCTTCGTAACTTAATCAGTGTGCTGCGCCGTTTCCGGATGGCGACACTTCTTAATATATTGGGATTATCAGTAGCTTTTGCCGCCTTTATGGTGATCATGATGCAGGTAGACTATGACAGGAACTTCGATACGTTCCATAAGAATGCCGATAATATCTACCGGGTGGAATTGCAATGGGATAATGCATCAACGCAGGCCATCATATCGCGTCCTTTGGCAGATGTCTTTACCAATTTCTCTCCGCATATCGTGGCCGGTGCCGTGACGATTCCTTTCTATAACGAGACTTTTTATGCCGTCAACCGTGCGGGAACGGAAAAAACTTATATGGAACCGACCCTGGCTGTTACTCCCTCTTTCATGGATATATTCGAGTTCGATATGCTGGAAGGCACTGCCAAGGCGGTGGAGGAACCGGATAAGGTGCTGATACCCGAAAGCCTGTCGCGTAAACTGTTCGGCTCCGAATCGGCTGTCGGCAAGCAGGTGATGGTGAAAGAGACCCAGGGACGGTTGAGTGGCTATTTTGATACGAAGAAAGGCAATTATACCGTGGGCGGCGTCTATCGGGATCTTCCCCGCAACAGTATCATCCAGAATGCTGTCTTTACGAAAATGGACGAGCAGCTCGATTTGCACGAGTGGGGCAATTCCAACTATAACTTTTATATCCGGCTCGATCAGCCCGAATCGGCGAAAGAGCTGGTGAGCGACTTCCTCGAGTATTACCGGAAGAACGAGCTGGGCAAGAATATGCCCTGGTTTTCGGAAGTGCCGAATTTCCGGTTGACACGCATCGCCGACGTGCATTATGCAACGGACGTTACTTTCGATATGACCCCCAAATCGAGTAGGCAGACAGTGTTGGTGCTGATCGCCATTTCCTTTATTATATTGATCATTGCAGGGATTAACTTTACCAATTTCAGTACGGCGCTGACGCCGATGCGGGTAAAGAGTATCAATACGCAGAAGGTGCTGGGCAGTTCCGATGGCGTGTTGCGTTTCTCGCTGCTGATGGAGGCGGTTTGCATCAGTCTGATTGCTTATCTGCTGTCTTTATGGATGATTTATATGGCAGCAAGCAGTCCGCTTACGGCACTGGTCGATGCGGATATCTCTTTGGGGCGCATCCAGTGTTGCTTTCTGTGACGGCGCTGATCGCGCTCTTTACCGGGTTGCTGGCGGGGCTTTATCCCTCTTATCATATGACTTCTTTCTCGCCGGCATTGGTGCTGAAAGGCAGTTTCGGTTTGTCGCCGAAAGGACGGGCGTTGCGCAACGGGCTGATCAGCATACAGTTTATTGCTTCTTTTGTGCTGATTATCGGTTCGATGTTCATGTACCTGCAAAATCATTTTATGCAAAGCAGCCCGCTGGGATACGATAAAGATGCAGTGATTATAACGAATATGACCGGGCAGGTGGCAAAGAGTGTGGATGCTTTCAAGAACCGGTTGCAATCGTTTTCCGGAATCGAGGATGTTACTTACGGGGAGTTCGTATTGTCGAGCCAGGATCAGTATATGGAGTGGGGGCGCGATCTGCGGGGCGAGAACGTGCAGTTCCAGTGCATGCCGGTAGATCCTTCGTTCCTTAAAGTGATGAACATCTCTGTCAATGAAGGGCGCGACTTCCGGCAGGAAGATGCTTTGACTACTTACGGGGCCTTTATCTTTAATGAACAGGCGAGGAAGCGTTATAATATTGCTTTGGGAGATAATATTGGCGGGGGTGTGGTGGTTGGTTTTATGCCGGATATAAAGTTCGCTTCTTTCCGTACCGAAGTCACTTCGATGGCTTTCTATGTGCCAGGTACGGATTATGGCAGGACTCCGACCTACGCCTATATAAAGGTAAAGGCGGGTTCGAATATGCCGGCTGCGATAGATCGTGTGAAAAAGGTATTGGGAGAGATGCATCCCGATCATCCGTTCGACGTCAGGTTCTTCGACCAGGTATTGAATACGGCGTATGAAAAGGAGGAAAAGTTGAGTTCGTTGATTACGTTGTTCAGTTTGATCGCTGTGTTTATCTCGATCGTGGGCGTATTCGGGCTGGTGGTGTTCGATAGCCAGTACCGGAAGAAAGAAATCGGCCTGCGCCGGGTGATGGGGTCGACGACGACCGAGATCCTGGTGATGTTCAACAAGACTTACATTTATATATTGTGTATCTGCTTTGTAGTGGCTGCCCCGGTTGCTTTCTATGCGATCAACAGGTGGCTGGAGAGTTTCGCTTACCGCACGCCTATTTATTGGTAGGTGTTTGTGATTGCCTTTATACTGGTTTCCGTCATCACGATTATCACCGTTACCTTCCAGAACTGGAAGTCGGCGAATGAGAATCCGGTGAATAGCATTAAGAGCGAGTGACAGGATTATAACTTAAATAAGATACGATTATGAAGACGATTATCCGAAATCTGTTAGGCATTGTTCGCCGTTTCAAGATGGCGATGTTGCTGAATGTAATGGGGCTGAGCGTGGCATTTGCCGCCTTTATCATCTTGATGATCCAGTTACAATACGACTGGGGGTTCGACAGGTATCAGAAGAATGCCAAACAGATATTCAGGGTAGGACTCTATATACAGAGTTGGGGTAACCAGGTGGTGGTTTCCCGGCCCTTTGCCAATACATTTCTACATTCGTCGCCACATATCGAAAAGGCTGCGCTGATTAGTGGCTTTCCAGGTCAGCTTCCACTGAAAGCGGAAGGGCGGGATAAAGAGGGGAAAGCCTCAATAGCTTTATTAGTGCAATTACTCCGGAATACACTTCTATCTTCGACTTCCAGATGCTGGAGGGTCGTGCCGAAAGTATGGATAATCCGGGTACGGTATTGATTTCGCAGACTCAGGCGCAGAAGTTCTTTGATGGCGAACCGGCTGTCGGCAAACAGTTGGCTTCCGACAGGCAAGTGTTTACGATAGGCGGCGTCTATAAAGATTTCCCTCAGAATTCGATCGTAGGTAATTCTGTTTACCGGAAGCTCGATCCGAAAGAGAATGCGGAGAACTGGTATGCCAATAATTACCAACTCTATATGTTGCTGGATAATCCCGGGGTGAAAGATGATGTCATAGCGAACTTCAAAAACAGTTTCAGTGATGATCAGCAGTATGACTGGAAAGTGCGGGATGTGAGGCTCACGTAGTTGACCGATATTTATTACGAAGAAGATGCCCAGTTCGATTCGCAGAAAGACAAGGGGAATAAAATGCTCGTCGTAGTCCTGTTTACGATTGCCATACTGATTGTTTTTATTGCCGGCATCAATTTTACGAACTTCAGCAATGCGCTTGTTCCGATGCGCATCCGGAGCGTGAATACGCAGAAGGTGTTGGGCGAGTCGGACGGGATGTTGCGTGGTGCGATGCTGGTGGAGGCGGTGGTGATCTGTCTGTTCTCGTTTGCCATATCTTTGTTTATAGTCAGGGGGATAAGCCATACGTGGCTGGCGGATATAATCAGTCCCGGGATTTCGTTGAAAGAGAATGTGCCGTTGTTGTTGCTGACCGGGTTGCTGGCTGTGCTGACGGGTGTGCTTGCTGGCATGTATCCGGCATGGAATATTACTTCCTATTCGCCGGCATTGGTGCTGAAAGGGTCGTTCGGGCTGTCGCCTTCGGGCAAAAAGTTGAGGAGCTTGCTTGTCTCTTTTCAGTTTGTTATTTCTTTTGCATTGATCATTGCTTCTTTGTTTATCTATTTGCAGAATCATTATATGTTGAATTCTTCCCTCGGGTTCGATAAGGAGCATATAGCGATTGTCAAATTGAGTATTCCTTTGATGGAGCACAAAGGCACGCTGCAAAGCGAGTTGGAGCACGAAGCATTTGTTCAGGATGTTACTTTTGCAGAATCGTTGCTGTCTGCCGGCGATAATTATCCTCAATACAGTCGTGGCTACAGGGATGAAGGGATCGGTTTTAAGATATTTCCCGTCTCTCCCGAGTTCTTGAGGATAATGGATATTCCTGTTATTTCCGGGCGCGACTTCCAGGCAGAGGATGAGAAGTCGGCCGGAGGCGTCTATATTTTTAATGAGACGGCGCGGTTGCAATATGATCTGGTGGCGGGCGAATATATTACCGGATTTGAATCCTTTGAGGTGGAGCCTGCTTTGATCGTTGGCTTTATTGATGATATAAAGTATGCTTCCTTTCGTACGGCGGTAGAGCCGATGGCGTTTTATGTGCCGCCGGTGAGCCGCTTGTCACCGAAATATGCTTATATAAAGATGAAAGCGGGTACGGATATCGGCATGGCTGTGAAGTCGATCGGAAAAGTATTGACTTCGGTCGACAGGGATTTCCCGGTGGAGATATCTTTCTATGATACGATCCTGGATAATCTTTATAAGCGGGAGCTGAGCATCGGATGGCTGATCTCGTTATTCAGTCTGATAGCCGTCTTCATTTCGATTGTGGGCGTGCTGGGATTGGTACTTTTTGAAAGCGAATATAAGCGGAAAGAGATTGGTATCCGCAAGGTGCATGGAGCTACGGTGAAGCAGATATTGCTGATGTTCAATAAGGCGTATATGCGCATATTGGCCGTTTGCTTTCTATTGGCGATGCCTTTCGCTTATTATGGCGTGAGTAAATGGATGGCCTATTTTGTTTATAAGATACCTTTGTATTGGTGGGTTTACCTGGTTGCTTTCGTCGTTGTTTCGACGATTACATTCCTTGCCGTTACCTTCCAGAACTGGAAAGTTGCCAACGAGAATCCGGTGAACAGTATAAAAACGGAATAGAATTATGTAACCTTGATCAGATTGTAAGCGTCTATTAAGGTAAAATAATTATTCTGTATGAAGACAATTTGGAGGAACTTTCTCAGCGTGTTTCGCCGTTTCAAGGCGGCGACATTGCTGAATGTACTGGGATTGAGCATCGCCTTTACCGCCTTTATGGTGATCATGATGCAAGTGAATTACGATTACACATTCGATTCGTGCCAACCGGAGGCCGATGCGATCTACCGGATGGACAAACAATGTGATGGAACATTGACTGCTGTCAATAGCCGTCCGCTTGCCCGGGCTTTCACCGAATCGTCGCCACATATTAAAGCCGGCATGATTATGTCGTCGTGGAACTCGCAACTGTTTTATTGTGTGGAGCGTAACGGGGGGGAAGGAAAACTTCCAGGATCCGGTAACAAATGCAACTTCCGGCATTACCCGCGTCTTCCATTTCGATATGGTGGAGGGAGACGAGACAGCGTTGGATCAGCCGGAGACGGCTATCATCCCCGAGAGCATGGCACGCCGCCTGTTCGGTAACGAATCGGCTATCGGCCAGCGGTTGATCGATACGGAGTCGGGTAATACGATCGTGCGGATCAGCGGTGTTTTTAAGGACTTTCCCCGCAACTCGTCCATGCAGAATATGATTTACCGGCAGTTGTCGCCGAAAGAGAATTACGATGCGTGGGGCAACCAGAGTTATTTCTTTTTCTTCCGTCTGGACGATCCTGCCAATATAGAAGATGTGAAGGAGAACTTCAAGAAGAACTTCGACGCTTCCAAGCAGTTCGGAGAGAATTTCGATTGGGAGACGAGTAACGTCGATATTCGCCTCACGCCACTTCCCGAATTGCATTTCCTTACAAACGTGGAGTACGACTCGATGCCGAAGGCCAGCCGGCAGACGATACGGGTGTTGTTTGCCATTGCATTTGTGATCTTGCTGATTGCCGGGATCAACTTTACCAACTTTAGTACGGCGCTGACGCCTATGCGTATTAAGAGTATCAATACGCAGAAGGTGCTGGGCAGTCCCGACGGCGTGTTGCGGATGAGCCTGCTGGGGGAGGCGGTGATCGTCGGTTTGGTGGCTTATCTGATTGCGTTGGGTTTGCTGTTTCTGGCGGGCAAGACGTTTGTCGCTTCTTTTGTGGATGCGGATATGTCATTCTCCGTACAGTCGGGGATTATCGGGGTGACGGCTTTGATTGCAGTGCTTGCCGGTTTGTTGGCGGGTATCTATCCGGCTTGCTACATTACCTCTTTCCCGCCGGCGCTGGTGCGGAGTGTGTTGGTCAGCATCCAGTTTGTCGCTTCGTTCATCTTAATTATCGGTTCCCTGTTCATGTATTTACAGAACCGGTATATGCAGAATGCGCCGTTGGGCTATGATAAGGACGAAGTGATCGTGGCGAGCCTGAACAGTAAAATAAATAAGAATCTGGATGTGCTGGCAAGCGAAGTAAAGACCTTTTCGGGGATCGAGGATATTGCATACGCGGAGCAGGTCTTGTCGAGTCAGGATCAGTATATGGGCTGGGGGCGCGACTATAAAGATAGGTATATCGACTTCCAGTGCATCCCCGTTTCCCCCTCTTTCCTGCACGTGATGGGGATCGAAGTAACGGAGGGCCGCGACTTCCGGCAAGAGGACGATCTGAAAGATCAGGGCTGCTACATCTTCAACGAGAAAGCCCGCGAGTCATTCGGGCTGGAATTGGGGGATAAGATTAATGGGGACGAGATTATCGGCTTCATGCCTAACGTGAAGTTCGCTTCTTTCCGCAACGAGGTGTCGCCGATGACTTTCTTCGTCTGGGGCAAATATCGCTGGGATCAGGAAGGCGTTAAATCCTATAATGCCGCCTACGTGAAGGTGAAAGCCGGCAGCGATTTGCGGGCGGCGATGCAGCATGTGAAGGCTTCGCTGGGCAAGATCGATCCGGTCTATCCGTTCAGGGTTTCTTTCTACGACGAGATATTGCAACGTACATACGAGAAAGAGTTGAAGATCAGTAATCTGATTACTTTATTCAGTGTCATAGCTATCTTTATCTCTATTGTCGGGGTATTCGGTCTGGTGGTATTCGAGAGCGAATACAGGCGTAAAGAGGTGGCTGTCCGCAAGGTGTTGGGATCTTCTACTTCGCAGATATTGGTCATGTTCAACCGGAGCTATCTGGTGATTCTGGCGATTTGCTTTATTGTGGCGGTGCCGGTGGGCTTTTATGGCGTGTATCGCTGGTTGGAGAATTTCGCTTACCGTACACCGATCTACTGGTGGGTATTCCTGGTTGCTTTCGTAATCGTTGCGGTCATTACCTTTATTACTGTGACCTATCAGAACTGGCATGTGGCCAATTCGAATCCGGTAAAGAGTTTGAAAGCAGAGTAACCTTATCGTTCCGGGGCAACTCGGGCGATAAGAGATAAAAAAGGCTACTCGATAAGGAGTAGCCTTCTAACTGAGATATAATGTCAGTCAATTAGTTCTTAGGAAGTGCTTCTTTCACTACCATTGCGCGGCCTGCATATTCTGCACCGTTCAATTCTTCGATAGCTTTCTGAGCTTCTGCATTTTCAGGCATTTCTACGAAAGCAAAGCCTTTTGATCTTCTGGTGTCGCGGTCGATGATCAGTTTCACTGAATCAACTGTTCCGTACTCTTCCATTACTTCTCTCAAATCTGATTCCCTAACATTATAGCTAAGGTTACCAATATACATGTTCAT
>JAJPZM010000144.1 GCA_021204335.1 Parabacteroides sp.
GTTTTATAGCAAATAAAGGTAATTTAGGAGTGTCATGGCCTAATACGCTAAATGGATATAAATCACTGCAACATTCTTATGCTGATGAAGCATCTGTCACCAAAGATAATAAACTAATAATGACCGGAGTCTATACAGGTCCAGTCCCTATCGATACGGATGTACAATTACAACGCTTGGTAGCTAAACTGGATTTGACTGTTTATTACCCCGGTTCGGACATATTATACATAGACGATGCCACACTTACCAGTGTACCAACTATCGGACAATATTATGACGAAAGTTTTTCCTCTTGGAATTGGATTTTCCCTCAAATAGAATCAGTAGAATACAAGCAACATGAGATATATTATGCAGAAAACACCGAAAATAACTGGACACGATTTGTTTGGTATATGCCGGAAAACCGACGAGGAATAAATAACAACAACACTAATCAAAAGGATAAAATAGTAAAAAACGATCCTAGTTTTTCAGAAGGGATCTCTTATGCAACCTGTATCAAGCTGGGGGGCATATTACAAAGACGAAAAAAGAATTGAGAAATGCCAAAATCACACTGTATCCGGGAAGAAATAATACTACAGATTACAATATTATCCGTAACACCCATTACGATATGACTGCTAATATCAGCAAACTAGACAGTGATGATGACTGAATTACATATAGTTGTAATATATTCGTTGAATTTTGGCGATATAATAAAGATACTTTTGAATATGATAAAGTGGGAGAGACTGAGATGTGCAAAGGGGAATATCCGTCCAAGACGGTTCTTAGGCTAGATGATCTTGAAGATGCATCAACTTATAAAAATAAGTTTGAGTATGATTTCTACAGCTTCGATCATGTGGCTCCAGAGGAAATAACTGTTAGTCGCAATGATAATGAGAATATTTTCCGTCTCTATTATGACCCAAGTCTTCTGTAACTAAAGCATATATTCCATAAGGATAAACAAAATCGGCTGGCTCAGTGTTTTGAGTCAGCCGATTTTATATTTTCTGATACCTGTTACTCCTTACTTCAGCAAACTGCAAGGACAAAGATTATCCTTCTCAATATCCTTAAAGTAATTATAAGTACCTACTTTAATCTCTGCGCAAGCAGCCTCGTCAGCTACGATAATACCTTTCGGATGCATCTGCAACGCAGTGATTGTCCACATCTGGTTGATGCTGCCTTCAACGGCCTGCTGCAAAGCACGAGCCTTGTTGTGGCCATTTACCATGATCAGCACTTCTTTAGCATCCAATACGGTGCCAACGCCCACTGTTACCGAAGTCTTCGGAACTTTATTTACATCGTTGTCGAAGAAACGGGAATTGGCAATGATTGTATCCGTTGTCAGTGATTTAACACGCGTACGTGAAGCCAGTGAAGAGCCCGGTTCGTTGAATGCGATATGACCGTCAGGGCCGATACCGCCCAGGAACAGATCTACACCACCTACCGCTTTCATCTTTGCTTCATAAGCAGCACATTCGGCTTCCAGGTCGGGAGCGTTGCCGTTCAGGATATTTACATTCTCCGGCTTGATGTCTACATGGCTGAAGAAGTTGTTCCACATGAACGAATGATAGCTTTCAGGATGATCTTTCGGCAATCCTACATACTCATCCATGTTGAAAGTAATGATATTCTGGAAGGAGATAACACCTTGCTTGTTCAGTTCGATCAAGTTCTTGTACATGCCCAGCGGAGACGATCCGGTCGGCAAGCCCAGAACAAATGGTTTTTCTGCTGTCGGATTCGCTTTCTTAATCTTCGCAGCAACATAGTTGGCAGCCCACTTTGAGAGTTGCTCGTAATCAGGTTCAATAATTAGTCTCATAACGTTTGTATTTTAAATCGGTTGTTATATGTTTTTCAGTTTAGCAGCCATGGCTTCGCCCAATGCCCAGCATTCTTCGTATTTATCGGCTTTCAGACCCTGCTTTTGTTCAACAGGGACACCGACTGTTTCCCATTTCATCTTCTCTCCGAAAGCAGTCAAGCGTTTTACAGCAGCTCCGGCCCAGGTAAAGGAACCGAAATAACCGCACAAGCGGTTCTTCACCTCACGCATTTCGATCTTCGCCAACACAGCTTCCACCTCGGGGAACAGGCTGTTTGAATAAGTCGGACTACCGATAATCAGACCTTTATATTTGAATACATCTTTCAGTATATAGGATGCTGGGCTCTTGCTGACATTGTGCAACACGATATTCTTTACTCCATGAGCCGACAACGACGAAGCGATCGCCTCCGCCATCTGTTCCGTATTGCCATACATGTTACCGTAAATAACAACTACACCGTCCTCACCTTCATAACGGCTCATGCGGTCGTATATATCGATCGCTTTCTTCGCATATTTACGCCATACGGGACCATGAGTCGAACAGATCGTATTGATCTCGAGCGCAGAAAGTTTCTGCAAAGCACGCTGCACCGGATTACCGTATTTACCCACAATATTGGAATAGTAACGTATCATCTCCTCCCAGAAATGATCGATATTCATTTCCTCGTCGATCACACCGCCGTCCAAAGTTCCGTATGTACCGAAAGCGTCGGCCGAAAACAGCAACTTATCCGTAGAATCGTATGTAACCATCACTTCCGGCCAATGAACCATCGGAGCCATATAAAAAGTAAGCTGGTGACGACCGATATTCAGCGTATCGCCCTCTTTCACCTCATAAAGCCCGGTAGTGATGCCATGATAGCCGTCGAGCATTCCGAATGTCTGCTTGTTGCCGACGATCTGCACATCCGGATACTGCTGGCGCAGCAGGCGGATACTGCCGGCATGATCGGGTTCCATGTGGTTCACGATCAGGTAGTCGAGCGTACGGCCATCGAGCGCATCGGCTATTTTCTTTAAAAAGATATCGGAATAGCAAACGTCGACCGTATCGACCAATACGGTTTTCTCGTCTACAATTAAATAGGAATTATAGGAGACACCATACGGCAACGGCCACATATTCTCGAAGAGAGCCTTCTGGCGGTCGTTTACTCCTATATAATATACTTTATCTGCTATTTCTTTCAGTTTATACATCTTATTAACTTTTTCTTTTCAGTTCTTCGTAGTCATTCGGTTTGCGGGAGATTGCCCGCCACACAAACCAATAGCCCGCCAAAACAAACGGAATACTGAGCCACTGGCCCATGTTCAATGCCATATTATCCTCAAAAGCTTCCTGGTTATTCTTTAAGAACTCGATGAAAAAGCGCGAACCGAATATGCAGATCATAAAGACGCCGAATATAAGTCCTTCGCGTTTCCATTCCCGTTTCTTAAAATAAAACCACATGCAAATAGCGAATGTAACCAGATAACAGAGGGCTTCATATAGTTGAGTAGGGTGGCTGGGCACCGTAAAGACCGGTTCAGCCCCCATCTTCCAGGCATGCAGGTTCTCGATAAAACGGAATCCCCAAGGCAGGTCGGTCGGATGGCCGTAGATTTCATGGTTCATTAAATTTCCCAAACGGATCATGGCCGCAACCAGACCGGTAGGAACAACCAGTTTATCGAATGTCCAAAGCATACTTTTGTGCGAAATGCGTTTGGAATAGAAATAGATAGCAATAACAATACCCAATGTACCGCCATGGCTAGCCAGTCCGCCTTCCCAAACTTTCAGTATTTCAATCGGGTTTGCCAGATAATAACCGGGATCATAGAACAGGCAATGCCCTAACCGGGCGCCGACCACAGTTCCGACCATGGTGTAAATCAGCAGGGAATCGATCCATGCCGGCGGAAGTTTTTCATTTTTCCACATACGGCTTACGATCATATAACCGATCCAGAAACCGATAGCAAAAGCAAGTCCGTACCAGCGAATTTCGCGGGGTCCTATGGAAAAAATGGCGGGGTCGGCCGTCCAGGTAATAAAGTCGAGCATATTATTTGTTTTAAACGAGTCGTCTGATCAGGTCTTCTCTTTCGCCGTAAATCATATCGATCACCGGCAGTTCGATCATGGTGTAAGCACCGGGCTGCTGTTTGAAGCTTGCGCGGGCAACCGATACCAGGATCTGGGCAGTAAGAGCCGAGTTGTTGATCTTCATATCGAATTCAACCAGCTGGTTCTGCGTTTTACCGGAAACACCTTTGCGAACCAGGTTCACGCCATGTCCCATATCCAGCAGGTTGTCTACACATTCCACCTGCATTACGTGTGTTTCGTCGTGTGCGAAATAATCGTCGGCTTTGATAGCGGCAGCCACCTGTTTGAAATCGTAACCGTCTTTCACTTCGATATATACCATACGGCGGTGAACGCCTGTACCCATCGGGATAGTCATCGACAAAGCGGCTTTCACGCCTTCGATCGCCTTTACGGCAACCGTATGTCCCATACTCATACCCGGGCCGAAGTTGGTGTAGGCAATCCCTTTCGGAACCATTGCTTCGAGCAGGGCACGTACCACAGAGTCGCTTCCCGGATCCCATCCGGCAGAGATAACAGCCACTGTATTATGTGCTTTAGCCACAGCATCCAACAAACGGCGCAGGTCTACAATACCTCCGTGGATATCGAAACTGTCTACCGTATTGATACCTAATGCAAGGATTTCTTTCGCGTATGACTCTACGCTGCGAGTCGGAGTTGCCAGAACGGCTACGTCTACTTTATCTAACTTTGTAATGCTGTCTGTTACAACATAAGCTTTCAGTTCGTCCGGTACGTCATTCGGATTACGACGTACAACACCTGCCACTTCAAAATCGGGAGCAGCTTCCAGGGCCTCTAACACATACTTTCCAATGTTGCCATAACCAACGATGGCGGCTCTAATTTTCTTCATACTTTAGTTTTTACTTTTCAACCAACCGCAAAGTTAATTGTTTATGGCGAAAATCCAGCCGAAGCTTATAAAGAAAAGTTATGAGGAGATAAATGACCTGTAAAAATAAAGTTACCCCGACCCTAAAGCCGAGGTAACTTACTTTTGTCTGCCTTCACCCTTCATAGGGGTCGGGACAGATGAACTTTATTTCATTACTTTTAGTATTAATATCGACTACCTGTTCGCTCTCGCGGGGTAGTTGGTCCGATATCACCGCGCAGTCAATTTAGAATTATTTGATTTTAATTAATTGCTTATTTTACGATTGCTTTAACAGCAGCTTCGCCTTCAACGGCTACGAATACTACACCTGCAGGAACTGCGATAGTTGCTTCGCTGGATGCGATCACTGTGCTGGCAATTGTCTGACCAAGTACGTTAGTGATGACTACGTTCTTGCCTTCGGCACCCTTAACGATTACAGCACCGTTAGTAGCCGATACGCTGATGGTAGAAGCAGCTTCGATAGATTCGTTAGCTGTTGCATCACCTTCGTAGCCTTCTTCGATTCCGAATACGTCACCGTTTTCGTAACCCTTAGTTACTACTACCGTACCGTTGATCCAACGCAGGTAACCTTCGTTAGAAGTCAGAGTTGCGTCATCTTCATATTCTTCTGCAAATTCTTCTGCTGTTTCCAGATTGCTATTATCACCCAGATATTTCTTCCACAAAGTCTGGATCTTGAATGTCTTGTTTTCGCTGTCTACATAGCGGAAAGCAAACTTAGCCACGTTGAATTCCGGAGAATCCATAGCAATCTTAACGGTTTCACCATCCTTGCGAGTCAGATACAATGTATCACCAGCGTGTGTACCTTCTACGAAAGATAATTTAGCATGTTTGTCAGCACCTACTTCTGCTTCGTTGATATACCAGTTGGTATGAATATGATTAACACCATATACGTTAGCCGTATCGATTAGGTTCACCAGGAAGCGACCTTTCAGGGCTTTGTGTCCCTTAACGTCTGCACATACACCATGTTCTTCTCTCCAAGTATCATCGTTGTGAAGATCGTTGTACGGGCAATAGAATGTTTCTTTCATTTCATCGTTCACTGCCAACAAGTACTGGTAAGTAGTGTTCAATACGCCTTCGCTATCATAACGATCTACGTAAGCAGTATCAACGAAGATAGCCGGATTCACGTCGAACTGATTTGTGTCGTCGATGTTCAGGAAGCTCAGAGTTTCGCCATCTACAACCGATTTAGCATCATGTTTTTCATACAATACCTGATCGTTGTTTTCGTCGCGGAACAACTTAACGATTCCTCCATGTCCTGCTACCTTATGATATTCAGATGCATCAGCAGCTTCAACCACCATGATAGAGTTATTGTCTTTTGCGTATGCATCCATACGTTCCAAAGAACCACCGTTTTCACTGTTGGCCAGGAAGGCTTTGTACACATTCGGCTTGTAATCTGTTACATAGCTTTCGCATTCTTCTTCATCTCCTGTTTCAACTATTTCAACGAAGTTGTAACCGTTCGGTTTAACTTTCAGGGCAAAGCGTTGAGCTCTAGTATACGGATCTTTATTTCCAACTGCTACGCTGTTATCCTTGTTGTCTTCGTCGCAGATATAGAAGTCGAAGTTAGTTCTGCCATCGAATCTTACAAATTCCTGGTTCATCACTTTCTGGAAGGTGTACGGAAGGATAGCCAATGTATCTTTCTTCACATCCTTATCACCAGCAGGCAAGAAACCATCACCGTCAGCATTCAATGTAGCATATTCAGTTACGATATATACTGTATCTACATCGCTATACTTTTCAGTATCTTCATTTTCCTTCATTGCGAAATGCAGTTTCCACTTGTCGGCATCTTCTGCATTGGCAACGGCACCGATCTGGTGGCTGTTGTCATGGTTTTCAACAAAGTAAGCATTGTTGTTTTCAGAAACACCATGATACTGGCCCAGGTGAAAGTTGTTGCTTCTCAGATCGTATTCTGTGTACTTCGCATATCCTTCGAAGTTGTTGGCCTTAGTAGATTTGTTCAGATAGATGATGTCGTTAGCACCTTCTCCCCACTTATTAGCACCACCAATCAGGTTCTTCTGATTGTCATCCATGCTAGAGAAAGCTTTCATCACATACAATTCATACTTACCGCCATCGCGTTTACGCAATTGAAGATCAGAGATTGTAACTGTCGGATTTTCACGGTTAGTCAATGTGAATGTATTGTCTTTCAAATTAGCTTTTGTCACCATCCACTGTGCTTCGGGCGCATTTTCAACAACTGAACTTTCAGCTACATAGTTAGCTTCCACGTCTTCACTGTCTCCGTTGTTCTCTTCAAGAACAGACAGGATACCGTTCAGCTTGTAAGCTTCGTCGTCCTCGTTAGCATTTGCACGGCTGTCAGTATAAGTGATGTTCCACAACTTGCCAAGCAGTTCTGTTACCGGCTTGATGTTGTCGCCACCCAGTTTGATGTACGGCTTTTTAGCATCAATGTCTTTAGACGTTGTCAGATAATACTTGCCGTTGTTTTCCAAAATAGAGATGTAGCCTTTTACAGTAGTAGCATCCTTGTCTTCAAATACAGCTACACGCAGGATTTCGTCTGTCCCATTGTAAACATATTCGAAACGGAAACCTTTATAGTAAGTCTTGCCATCACCTTCATTCTTAGTGATTTCCTTTTCAGTCAACCACTTGAAGTCGCCCTTCACGTCGCTACCGCTGATTTCTTCTACTTCCAGTACCAGCTGTTTAGACTTAGTGTCTCTGTCATCTTCTTTTTCGTCCCACAGTTCAACGATCGTATTGTCCTTGGTAGCTGCTTCCGGGAACATAGTACCTGCAAATGCATCTGCATTTTCGAATACTTTCTTAGAGTCGTCCTTTTCATACTTAACTGTCAAGTCGAAGCCCGGGTTCAGGATTTGATCTAACTGATCTTTTGTCTTAGCCAGGTCGAATGCCTTGAATAAAGAGATAACGGCCGCGTTACCACTCGTTGTTCCTTTGGCTGAAATCAATGAGTTATTAGCGGTCAAAGTTATACCATTTTCACCATACTCAGCATTGGCAACGAAATCGGTTTCATTACTAATAGTCCATACATAATGTTTGTCATTACCATCTGTTGCCAGACTTTCAAAAGTGTAATAAAGAACTTTGTTTACCAATTTCGGAGTCACCTTCCACAAGTAGTTTGCATAGCTTTCTGTATCTGATACGCTAAACGAGCTGCTTACACTGTTA
The DNA here is from genome assembly GCA_021204335.1 of Parabacteroides sp. GTDB lineage: Bacteria > Bacteroidota > Bacteroidia > Bacteroidales > Tannerellaceae > Parabacteroides. The sequence continues at coordinate 8,086 of JAJPZM010000144.1, forward strand.
GATACTCCAGCTTTCAGATAATTTGTCGTAGATCCGTCACTCAAAACAACTACAACATAATCGTTGGCGCCGGGAGCAGCTTTTAGGAATTCCAACTGGCTACCTACAACATTCTCCTCAGTAGAAATAGTCATTTCAATTTCTGCCTCGCCTGCTGCAAGCACAGCAGAAGCAGACAAACTTGCTCCAGTTTTAGCACCTTCTAAAGACTGACCTGCCTTTAAATCCAAAGAGGCAGCCTGAGCAGAATTAGTAACAACACTATATTTCTGTTCACCCTTGTCATAAGCCAACAGAATTGTCTTATCATTCTGATCAGCCAATACAGAATAGAGTTTGCCTTTCTGCCACAACCAAGATGCGCTCAATGCGTTAGAAGGAGTTACTTCGTCCAATTCTTTGATAACATAGCTACCGTCTTTCAATTCTACGGCCAGATACTTGCCATCAGCATTCTGGAAGTAAACAGGCGTATCGTAAGAAGAAGATTTATCGGTTTCTACCAACTTTCCGTCATCATCCACAGTCAAATCGAAACCGGGGATAACACCCTTAGCATCTGATGCGTAAATACCGAAATCGATAGTAGAACCTTCTTCATTAAGAGATGCATTAGAGGCTTCTAACTTCAAAGCCATGCCAGAAGAAATGGCATTATTGGTAGCAAAGTCATCATCATTTGCCAAAACCAGCTTACCGCCGCTAATTGAAAACTTAACAGCTAGCTGATTTTCGCCAGCTTTACCCGCAAGACTCAGATCAGTGCCACCTTCTGCAGTATTGGTAGCATAAAACACCTTGCCATCAGCTGTCTGCAACTGATAAATGCCCTCCTTATCTGTAGCCACCAGGGTAAATGTTTCAGTTTTTGCTGTTACTTCTCCTGTTGATTTCTGTTCAGAAATACCATCAGTACCTAATAAGAGAGTAAATTCAGTGTTCTTATCGGTATTAATACCCGTACCGACCAAATAAGAACTACCCGCTACCGGCGATTCGACTTTGACCACCTTAGCGTCTAGCGTTGTCCAAGTTCCGGCTGCCAAGAGGACAGCCACTAACGTAGAAAACTTCTTGCTCATAATCAATAAATTTAATATTAATAATAGTGTTTATAAAAGTTCGTTTCTTCGAGGATGTTTATAACTGTTAAAACCGCATATGACTAGTTAAAACGATCCTTTTCTCTAGTCATTTTTTCGGGGCTCTTTGTCTTTGTACCCCAACAACGCTTTTTTGTACCAATTTCGCTATGTTGTTGATAAGAAAGAGGATATATTTGGAAAAAATTTGGAGAAAAAATTGCGGGATTGAAATATTGCCGTACCTTTGCGACTAGAGAAAAGGATCCTTTTTTTTAGTCACACTTTTTCGGGGCTCTTTCATTGTATTTCAAGGCTTGAGGTTCGATTGTGAACAAATGTTAAAAGGCCGTTTTTACGCCACCCGGCGACCGGCAGCTTTCCGACGGATGCCTACCCGCTCCGGCTCCGGTGCCTACCCGTTCGAAGGTCGGTGCCTATCCGTTTTCCGGCGGCTTGCAGGGCGGTATAAAAACAGAGTTAGTCTCAAAAGTCGCAAAAGTCTCTACCCCATTCCTGAATTGCGGACATCCTTTCCGCGCTCCGTCTTTTTGTAGCAACCTCTTGAATATAAGACGACAAAGCCCATATCCTGCGCCCGCTTCAACATCCGGAAGACCGCCGAACGACTGATTCCCCGGACGCTCGCCGCTTCCTGGATTTGGGCCGCCGTAAACTCGTCGGGTAGGTCGGCAAACAGGTCGAGTTGCGCCGTCGGAACCTTATGCGGCTGTGCCTTGGCGGCAGCACGCAACGAGGTCGCCACAAAAAGCGAATGTTTCAGGCAGACCGTACCGATACGGAAAGCTACGCCGAAATCTTCGACCGACACCACCATATCGTCCTCCACACCGCGGGCCTCGCCTTTGCGGATCGCCGTCAGCGTCATGGCGATACGGAAGATGATCAGCCGGTAGCGGAGCACCACCGAGGCCACGTCGTCGTTGCCGAATACGCGTACATTATTATATTCCTTCTCGAAATAACGATCCAGCCGTTTACGCTGCGCGTCCGAGAAGCGGACAAACGTGGCATGTTTCTCCAAATGTATCGCCATATCGAGCACCCGCTGCCCCAGGCCGCAAAGGTAATACAACACGCTCTTCGTGTCGTCCGACGAGGTGAGCGGCTGATATTCGGCATAGCCCGTAAGGCGGTAAATCAGCATGCGGCTGAACAGCCCGCTCTCGGTCGAGGGGATGAAACGGGGCAGCATGCCCGGTGTGCCGGTCGCCAGGAATCCCAGGACGGGATGGTCTACATAGGCCGAACCGTTCATCTTCGACGAGCAGCTGATGCGCTCGTGCTGGAAGGCCTGGTTGAGCACATAGCTGTAATTGCCGAAATCTTGCGACACCGTGTTGCTCGACGACTCCAGCTCCGTTTCGTAAAGAAACGAGGCGTAGGGCTTGTTCTCCTCCAGCTGCTCGATCATGCGCGCCGTCGTGGTGTAGCCGCTGATATGCAAGCGGCGGATCGGCACCGGAACGGGTTCTTCGGGCGGCGTATCCGGCTGCGGCGCCTTGCCGGCGGATGCCTTCTGACGCGCTTTGTAAAGCTCGTAGGCCTCCTGTTTGGCCAGGTATTCCTTCCGGGCCGCCCGCGAATTGTCTAACACATACCCCTGCCAGGGGTCTATTAGGTAGCGCACCACGTCGACACATCCTTTTCCGCTGCCCGAAGGCCCCAGGATCAGGGTATAGAAAGGCAGTTGGTATTCGTCCTTCTTCAACATCCCCTCTACATTCGGCAGTGTGCTGCCCAACGCCGTCACCGAAGCCAGTGCGATCAGGTCGCGCTCGCGGTCGGAAACCGCCACCTTCAACGTGTCCAGAAGAAGCGGCGGAAGATGCTCCCACACCACCTCCCCGAAAGAGGGCAAAGAGGCCTCTTCGGCTTCTATATCAAAGCCTAATGAAGAGCCTTCGCCGGCCGTCTCTCCGGCAGGAATGGGGGTGAGATTTTTGCGACTTTTGAGACTAACTCCCGCTTGGGCTTCCGGCGAAGGCATCCGCAGGTTCGACCCGTGCGACAGGCGGTAGCGGCGGTAGATGTCGGCCACCGTACCCAGAATCTCCTTCTCGCCGAAGCTGGGAACCGTGTAGCGGTAGAGGCACTCGGCCGTCACCTCGGATCCGCTGAAACCGGCACTGTTGAGCGCCGACACCAGACGAATCAGGTAGCTGTGGCGGCCGCCGTCGGTGAAGGGATTGTCTTGTTCGAACTTGCCGATGTAATTCGCCAGGGCGTTACCCCCGGCATTCGAAGCCGGGAGCGGCTCGTTGCAGACGGGCACTTGCACTACTTCGGCGACCTCCTTGTAAAAAGCTTCCGGGTCGTAACCGGCAAAACATCCCCGGTTTGGGATCTTTGCCCGAAGGGTCTACCTCTACGCCCGGCAGGTCGGCTTCAAGCAGACGGCTGACCAGCATGAAAGCTTGCGCATGGTGCTCCAGGTCGCTGTCTACCAGCACGAATAGTTTAAGGCCGGTGCCCGAGGGGCTGATATGCCCGGCTTTTACGTAGGGGAGTTCGCGAGCCCGGCAGAGCAGCTGCGCGAGCGATCCGGGTACGTGGTCGAGGTCGCCCACCACGCAACCGGAGTAGCGTACCATGTGCTCCAGCTTCCGACCGCCTGCCATCACACCGCCTGCCACCAACAGGGGGAGTTTTTTCTTCGTGGCTGTGGCTTTTTCATTCTCGCCTGCCGACAGATAGGCACGCAGCAGCTCTACCTGCAGTTTGTGTTTCCCGTTTTTTCACTTCGTCAAGGTAGCCGCCCAATGTGGCGGCCACCGGCGTTTTCGTCTCGAATGACGACGCAAATAGCGTGCATTCGACTGTTTGTCTGGAATTTACATCCATCTTTTTGACTGATTTGATAATAAATATTCAAGGCTCTCCCAGATGATCGATCAACACCGCCACCTGTTTGGGCGTGTACAGTTTCTGGAATTTCACCCACCCGGCGGCTTCGAGCTTCGCTTTCAGACCCCGGGAAGTCTGTATCCATTTCCACATGCTCTTGTAGGCAGCTACCGGTGTGTGGCCGGGGAAGTATAACTGGGCGAATTCGGTCACGCCCCAGGCTCTTCCCCAAGGGGAAAGTCCGTTTGTTTTACTATTCATAACTTTCTGTTTATTAATTTGTTAACATGCTACAAGATACGAAAAACAGAGGAAAAAAGCTAGGAAAAAGAGGAATTATTTTCAAAAAAATACACACTTAATATCGCGCACCTTCACGCTGCATCACCCGATGGACAAGACGTGCAGTATCTTTGTCATGTAGTTCAGAACAAGGAACTGCGATACATTAACCCTTAAACATTTAACACTATGCCAGTAAAGTACAAGCTGGTCCAGAAAAAGGACCTTACCAAAGGGGCCGCCGACGATGCCAAACGCTATTATGCCTCGGCACCGGTGAGCGGCACGATGGATTTCGACTCGATCTGCGAACTGATAGCCGACCGCTCGACGGCAAGCGACGGCGATGTGGCGCTGGTCGTGCTCGGAGTGATCCGCGCTATGGAGGAGGCGTTGCTGCGCAATGAAGTAGTTCAATTGGGAAGGCTGGGTAATTTCCGCCTCTCGATCGGCAGTTCGGGAACGGTCGAGGAGAAGGATTTCCAGGCTTCCATGATTCGCAAACCCAAGATTATCTTCACCCCCGGCGACAAGCTGCGGACGATGATCGAAAAGATCGGCTTCGAACGCATCGGCAAAGAGCCGGAACAGTCGGGCAATGACGATGATGATGATCGTCCGGTCATTGAGTAAACCGGCAATGGACAATTGACTATTAAAAAGAGAGTACCATGACAGCAAAACAAATCCAATTCGTCAAAGCCTCCCTTCCTGCCGCCATCGCGGCAGGAGCGGCTTTCAACATGAACCCTTCCGTGATATTGGCACAGGCTGCTTTCGAAAGCGGTTGGGGCACGAGCAACCTGGCGACAGGCAGTAACAATTTCTTCGGACTGACTGCCTACGGGTGCAGCAACCAGTATTGGCACGGCGGGAAAACACAGGTGAAGACTACCGCCTACTCGCTCGACTTCCGTCGCTACGACACGCGCGAAAACTCGTTCCTCGACTTCGCCCGCCTGATACGCAACAACTACCGATCGGCCTGGCAGGTGAGCAAAGACCCCGAAGCCTATGCCCGCGAGATTGCCTACAGTCCCTACATCAGCGAACTCAACGGCGACGACCGCGAAACCTACCGCCGCAGCCTGGTGCAGATCGAACAGACGGTGAAGGCGATTGTGGAGATGATGTAGAAAAATATCCATTTTAATACATAAACACCTATGTCCAAGCTCAAACGAATCCTTGAATTTATTCTTGCTTTACTTAATTTTTTGTTTCATTTCAAACCGTCACCGGATGAAGAAGCAATTGATGTTGTTGAAACGTATCCTCGCCCTGCTGCTCCGCCTGGTCAGGAAAGGGGTAAGCCTGTGTTTGAACCTGTCTGTTAAGATGCGGCTGGGGTTTCCGTAAGGGAGCCCCGGTCCTTTTTGTTTTGACAGACAGACCCTTTTGTCTACTTTTGTATCTTCTTCTCAAAGACCACATCAAACGCATGTCCCGAAGGTTGGAAATCGACCTGTTTAACGAACCGGCAGGATTCGCGCGCTCCGTGTTCGCGATCCATCGCACTGTCTTCCCACTCTACGGAAAGCGGGCCTTGATAGTTTATATCGTTCAACGCACGGATAATTTCTTCAAAACAAATCTTTCCGCGTCCCATGCTGCGGAAATTCCAGTAACGGCGGGAATCGCCAAAGGTGGAATGGCCGCCAAACACACCGATCTGCTTCGGCGTATCGCTCCAATAAACGTCTTTCATGTGCACGTGGAAAATACGGTCGGAGAATTGGTAAATAAAATCAACATAATCGACACCCTGATACCCCATGTGGCTCGGATCGTAATTAAAGCCGAATACCGGATGATTATTCAATGCTTCGAGCGCTTTGCGGGCCGAATAGGTATCGAAAGCAATCTCCGTAGGATGTACTTCCAGACCGTAGCGGATACCCAACTTCTGATATTCATCCATGATCGGCAAGAAGCGACGGGCAAAATCGGCATACCCTTCTTCAATCATCTGCTCCGTAACGGGTGGAAATGAGTAGAGCCAATGCCAGATCGGACTACCGGTGAATCCGGCTACCGTATCGATGCCCAACGCCTTGGCTGCATGCGCCACCTGAACCATATATTCGGCAGCACGCCGGCGCACACCTTCCGGTTCGCCGTCTCCCCAGATGCTATCGGGCAAAACGGCTCTATGCCGCTGATCGATATTATCGCAAACAGCCTGGCTGATCAAGTGAATAGAAATACAATACAGTTTTCAGATCGTATTTGGCAAGCAACGCTTTGATGCCGTCATAATAGGTCTGGTCGGTACGACTGACATCCAGATGATTGGGTAACCCCAGTTCCAAACCGTCATATCCGAACGATTTTGCTTTCTCACAAACTGTTTCGAGAGGTAAATCACCCCATTGCAGGGTACATAATGTTACAGGACGTGCCATTTTCTTTTAATTTTAAGGTTATTACATTGAGTCTGTTTTCACAAAACTAGAAAGTTCCGGCTATAAACGCCAAGTTTTCGCCTTAATATTTTCTAAATTCCAAAATAAGTATTTTCTTTGTGTAGATTTATCAATAAAAATTCCTTTGCTATGAAAAAGAAAGAATTGTATGCATTAGCCTGCATCTTTTCGTTTGCAGGTTGCAGTAGTCCGAATCCGGATGAAAGTGTAATCGTAGAGAATTTATTTCCCGTACAATTTAGTGTTCAACTTCAAAAAGAAGTACTGCCATTTTACCCCACCCGCAGTATGCCGGACAATACGATACCGGAACCGACAGTCCCCAACCCCAGCGATCCCGACAAAGATCAACCGGACAATCCGACAGATAAAGAACTAAGCGAGCTCTGTTCGACGATTGAATATGTGGTTTACAACAGCAATAACCCAACGGAACCGGTAAATCACCATATATATAATAATGTGGAAACGGAAGACTTCGGCATTATCTACGACACATTGCCTGCCGGCACATATAAGGCCTGCTTTTTCGCCTACCAATCGGAAAAAGCTACATTTTCAGACAATGTCTTATCCTTCGACAGGCTTTCGGATTCCTTTTACGAAACCGAATCGTTCACTGTCGGAGAAGGGCTGGAGTCTGCTATGAGTATTGATTTGCGACGAATCGTAAGCCGGATAGAATTCAAGGCGACCGATCAAGTTCCGGATGAAATTGAAAAGTTCGAAATGAAGATCAGCAACTACCCAAACCGGTTCGACTTGCTGACAGGAGAAGGCATCACGTCCGAAACAGAACAGACTTTCACCGATTCATTCGCTTCCGAAGATAAAGGGAAAACAGGGAAAATTCATTCTTTTTACTCTTTTATCCCTTCCGGCAACAAGAAAATATCAGTAATGCTCACTTCCACCAATGCCGCGGAACAGGTTATGCGCACACGAACAGTTACCGACATAACCCCTATCGCCAATAAGATAATCCGCTACACCGGAATCCTATACACCCCTCCCAAGCCTGATGAAACAGGAAACACATTCAGTCTGAGTATCAATGGCAATGGAGAGTGGGACGACACAGAAGAAAAAGAATTGCCAGAGTTGCTCAACTGATAAACTTTAAATATCTTTGCAATGAAAAGGAAGAATATTATGAGCGAAAAGGATCTAAAAATATTTGATGTTGATGCACAATTAGATGCTGCATTCGACAAAGAAGGAACTCCGGAGCGTAAAATCGCCGAAGATAAAGCTTATGCTTTCTTTACAGGGCAAATTATAGAAGAAGCCAGAAAGAAGGCTAATATGACACAAGCAGAACTTGCAGAAAAGATAGGAACCAATAAATCATATATATCCCGCGTAGAAACCGGAAGGACAGAACCCAAAGTTTCGACTTTCTATCGTATTGCTTCTGCTCTGGGATTGACAGTTAAATTGACTCCGGTCATATAAAATAACTACCTTTGCAGAATAACAAACAAGATAACCGTTATGAAAACAAAAAGCATACTCAGTCTGATAGTACTGTTTGCCATCCTCTGTGGATTCAATAGTTGCGTAGACAAGCCTTTCAATCCGATCGATGACCCGGAATATTACTTATGCAACAACAGAGGATGGATCTACGAATACATCGACACGCATGGTTTTCCCTGTTCACAACGGTTAATCTTTTATTCCGACGGCAGAGGTACAGAAATATTTACACGCTATTATAGTAATTATCCGGATGATTATACGGTAGATACGTATGATTTTTACTGGGATCGGGAAGACTACTCTTACCAATCTATCTCAATGGAGTATAAAAATGGAGATTATCTACTTTTTGACCAGTTAAGAATAAGCGAATACTGGCTGTCAGGAATATTAGGTGACGACGAGGTTACTTTCGAACCTTATTAAATCGAAATAAGAAAGTCCCGCATATCTACGGGACTCACACTTATTCATTTACTAACCAACGGATACTTATCCGGATTGGCAATAATAGAGAGACTCAAATCCACATCTAACGCATCCCAGCGTATCCGTTCACGTCCCAATAATTGCACATTAAACACATCATCCACAGCAGCACGCTTGAACCAGGGAAATTTCTCGTATGGCAGATAATATTCCTTGTCTTTCACCCACAAAACCAAACCATTGCGGGATATATGCGTTACTTCAGCCCGATTGTTTGCCGAAGTGGCTGTTCCATTTGTCATTGATAACTCGCTCATTTTCGGTTATTATTTTAATTATTGACTTCATCTCTTTCGAGGTAAAACCATAGTTATAGGCTAGTTCAAGAGTCGGTTCCAACCAGACCTTAGCCGTATTCTCCCCTTTTTCTACATGGATATGCATTCTTTCCTCTTCCATTGAGTAAAAAAAGAAATCAAATCCATTTATTAATATAACTCTTGGGCTCATTTCCTAATTTGTTTCTCTACAAATATAATTCTATTCCAGCTACCAAACAATGACTTAACGAACTTTTTATCTGCACAAAACGACGAAAGGGAAGAATTCTGTATAAAGTAGTCTCGCCGGGAATCGAACCCGGATCTAAAGTTTAGGAAACTTCTATTCTATCCATTGAACTACAAGACCAACTCCTTTATAAGGCGGAGCAAAAGTATAATCTTTTCCGCAATCTAGCAAGTATTCCGGCACTAATCTGCTTAATCAAAAAGACTTTGCATCACCGAGAGGGATTTGATTTCCGGGAATTCCGGAAGATGCAGCCTATAATATTCAACAATGCGATTGATTATTCCCACTCTATCCTGACGGGAAAAAGAATAAAGCGCCATATTTTCAAAGCTGATTTTAAGCAACCGGGCAAAGACATGACTCTCCTCCCGGTTCAGATAGTGCCGGTGCATCGGAATGCGGTCGACAAAGACACCGTTCTGCATATCGAAATAGCAACCGGCAGCAAAAGAATCAGCATTCGGATAAATACCCAGATAATGAAGCAGACGAAGCAGGAATACCAAATGGAAATTCGCCACCCCTTCGTCGGCATACTCCAGTAAACGGATCGATTCATAAAGAAAATCGAAAAGCCGCTGGTCAGGCTCCGTATCCTTGACCACCCGGAACAACACCTCGGAAAGGAACAGTGCCAGCACATTCTTCACCGGATTACAGAATAATTCAGTCAGGGGATAGCACAATTTCGTTTCGCGAATCCGGTGCAGATCGCGTTTGTTCAAATGCTCCACCTCCATCTCCAATACGGAAAACGGCATAAACAATGTCTTCGACACAGTAGACTTCTTCCCCCGACTGCGCGCCACCAGGTAAGAAGCACGCCCGAATGCTTCCGTATACATATATATAATAGAATATTTATCGTTGTAGGGAATGGCATGCAGAACAATCCCACGCGTTTTACATAACATAATCTTTACCTCTTTATGGCACAACAAAGATACAAAACAACAAACTATTTACAATATTTGCAGGTTATAATAGTATAAATACATTCAACACCATGTTAGATCTTACTACCCCGTCGCTTCTGTTTTCAGCCATCTCGTTAATCCTGCTGGCCTACACCAACCGGTTCCTGTCGTATGCCAGCGTAGTACGCGCACTGAAAGAAAAGCACCAACAAACACACGATCCGAAAGATTATGCCCAGATAGCCAACCTGCGTAAACGGCTTCACCTGACCCGCTCCATGCAGATACTCGACATACTCAGCCTGCTGCTTTGCGTAATTTCCATGTTCTTTATCTATATTTCGTGGCAAATTATTGCAGCCTGGATATTCGGAGCCGCGTTGTTGCTATTAGCCGCCTCATTGTGCGTATGTATCTGGGAAATAAACATTTCCGTAAAGGCGCTGGAGATACACCTGCAGGATATAGGTTCTAAATAGAAGTTAAATTGAGGCCATCTATTAAATTTCCCCTTGAAATGTTTTGGTAGTTCAGAGAGAACATCTATCTTTGCACTCGCAATCGGGAAATCAACAATCCCAGAGCGCTGAAAGTGAGAACTTTGACATGATGGCCCATTCGTCTATCGGCTAGGACGCAAGATTTTCATTCTTGAAAGAGGGGTTCGATTCCCCTATGGGCTACAATAAACAAGATTAAAAATTCAATAAAGAATAGCTAAGAAATGGCAAATCACAAGTCATCAATTAAAAGGATCAGACAGACTAACGCAAGACGTTTGCAGAACAGATATCATGCAAAAACTGCAAGAAATGCAATGCGTGTATTGCATGCTACTGAAGACATGAACGAAGCTAAAGATCTGTTACCTAAGGTGTGCTCTATGTTGGATAAGCTTGCTAAGAAAAACGTTATTCACAAGAATAAGGCTGGCAACTTGAAATCCAAATTGACAAAGCACGTGAATAAACTTGCACAAGCATAAGGTTAATACTTATCATAAGTATAGCCGGACTTAATGCCCGGCTTTTTTAACCCCGATGGCCCATTCGTCTATCGGCTAGGACGCAAGATTTTCATTCTTGAAAGAGGGGTTCGATTCCCCTATGGGCTACTACAGAAAGCGGTCGGATTATCAGTAATCCGACCGCTTTGTTTTTATCCGTCTCCTCCCGCTTTTTTGCTATTTTCACACCACTTTTACTATCCAAGTCAATTATTTTCACTAAATTTGTTAGCATTTTTAGAGAAATAGAAAATTAGTGATTTTAAAGGATAGAAACTCATGAGTGAAGAAATTAAGAATACTTCCGGGGAATACTCAGCGGACAGTATTCAGGTACTTGAAGGGTTAGAAGCAGTACGTAAAAGGCCGTCCATGTACATTGGCGACACCAGTGAAAAAGGTCTCCATCATCTCGTCTACGAAGTTGTCGACAACTCGATCGACGAAGCACTTGCAGGATTTTGTACTAAGATCGATGTAGTAATTAACGAAGACAATTCGATCACCGTATCGGATGATGGTCGTGGTATCCCCGTAGATTTTCATGAGAAAGAAGGCAAATCTGCTCTGGAAGTAGTTCTGACCGTACTACACGCCGGAGGTAAATTCGACAAAGGTACATACAAAGTATCCGGCGGTTTGCATGGTGTGGGTGTATCCTGTGTGAACGCACTCTCTACTTACCTGAAAGCGGAAGTACGCAGAAACGGCAAACTGTATATGCAGGAATATTCCTGTGGTAAAGCGTTGCACGACGTGGAAGTGATCGGCGAATCGGTTGTAACAGGAACCCGGATTTCTTTCAAACCGGACGGCAGCATTTTTACTGTTACGGAATACAAATACGATATCCTGGCAACCCGTTTGCGCGAACTGGCATTCCTGAACGCAGGAATCGACCTGACATTGACCGACAAACGTGTGAAGAAGGAAGACGGCACATTCAAATTCGAATTATTCCGCTCGGAAGAAGGATTGAAAGAATTCGTCCGTTACGTAGACCGCTCCAAAGAATCCCTGATTCCCGATGTAATCCATATCGTTACGGAAAAACAGGGCATCCCTGTTGAAGTAGCCATGACATACAACACTTCTTTCAACGAAAGCGTGTTCTCGTATGTAAACGACATCAATACAATCGAAGGGGGTACGCACCTGGCTGGTTTCCGCCGCGGTTTGACCCGTACACTAAAGAAATATGCCGAAGACTCCAAACTGCTGGAAAAAGCGAAGGTAGAGATCCAGGGCGACGACTTCCGCGAAGGTCTGACTGCCGTTATCTCCATCAAAGTGGCCGAACCGCAGTTTGAAGGACAGACAAAAACAAAGCTGGGTAACAGTGAAGTAACCGGTGCCGTAGATCAGGCCATCGGCGAAGCTCTTTCCTATTATCTGGAAGAACACCCGAAAGAAGCCAAAACAATCGTGGAAAAGGTTGTCCTGGCTGCACAAGCCCGTCAGGCTGCCCGCAAAGCACGCGAACTGGTTCAGCGTAAATCGCCGATGACCGGTGGCGGACTTCCCGGCAAGCTAGCCGACTGTTCTTCGAAAGATGCCGAAATCTGCGAACTATTCCTGGTCGAAGGGGACTCGGCAGGCGGTACGGCTAAACAGGGCCGCGACCGTGTGTTCCAGGCTATCCTGCCGCTTCGGGGTAAGATCCTGAACGTAGAAAAAGCAATGGATCACAAGGTGTTTGAAAGCGAAGAAATCCAGAATATTTTTCGCGCAATGGGCGTCACCATCGGTACGGAAGACGATCCGAAAGAGTTGAATCTGAGTAAGCTCCGCTATCACAAGGTAATTATCATGACCGATGCCGATGTGGACGGAAGCCACATTGCCACCCTAATTCTTACTTTCTTCTTCCGCAGAATGCGTGCACTGATCGAAAACGGTTATGTGTACCTGGCTACTCCACCCCTCTACCTCTGTAAAAAAGGTAAGGCAGAAGAATATTGCTGGACTGAACAGCAACGCCAGGCATTTATCGATAAATATGGTGGAGGTAATGAAAGCCAGATCCATACACAGCGATACAAAGGTTTGGGAGAAATGAACGACCACCAGTTGTGGGATACGACCATGAATCCGGAAAACCGTACGCTGAAACAAATCACTATCGATAGTGCAGCCGAAGCCGACCAGATATTCTCCATGCTGATGGGCGAAGATGTAGGCCCGCGCCGCGAGTTTATCGAAGAAAACGCTACATACGCAAATATCGACGCATAAACAATTATTTCCATGAATATGCAAGTCCGTCATCCGAGTTTAGAAGCCTTATACAGGGAAGTTGACAACTTTATTCCAAAGAGAGAGAAACTTCGACCTCCCCGCATAGGGATATCTTCAAACCGGAAAGACGGACTTTCTTGTATAGCCGAGACGTATGTGCAATCCGTACTGAAAACCGGAGGCGCACCGGTACTGATCCCGGCAATCACTGATATAGAATCGCTTACGGCAATCATAGACGGCATAGACGGGCTCTTGATGAGTGGCGGCGGAGATATTAACCCGTTGTATGTCGGAGAAGAACCGATCCCGCAACTTCAGGACGTCGATACTTTCCACGACGAATACGAACTTATCCTGCTCCGCCTGGCTGCCAACCGCCAGTTGCCCATCATGGGAATCTGCCGCGGCCACCAGTTGATCAATGTCGCTTTCGGCGGTTCCATCTACCAGGACATTCATTCTCAACACGAAGCCCGGCTACTTAAACACAGCCAGACACTATCGCACGAATACGCCTCCCATTCCGTGCGGATCACCGATCCGGCTTCCCGCCTGTTCGAAATCTTGAACAAAGAACCGGACGTTCTCGTAAACTCTTTTCATCACCAGGCTGTTAAAGAAGTAGCGCCCGAGTTTAAAGAAACGGCAACTGCCCCCGACGGCATCAACGAAGCGATGGAACATCCGGAGAAAGAAATATTCAGCGTGCAATGGCATCCCGAAGCAATGGCTGCCAACGGCGACGAACTGATGTTGGAACTTTTCAAACATCATGTAGAAGCGGCACGCCTGTTCAAAGAAGCGAAACGCATCCACAGCCGGAATGTAATACTCGATTCGCATACAGATACACCGATGATCTTCCCCGACCGTTTCAATCTCGGAGAAAAAGAAGGCGGCAAAGTCAACCTGCCGCTGATGGAAGAAGGAATGGTGGACGCCGCTATCATGGTTGCCTACATCCCGCAGGGAAAACGGGATGACGAATCGCTCCGCCAGGCCACCGATTTTGCAATGAACCGGCTGCACGAAATTCATCGCCAAATGGAAATAAACCGGGGCAAAATGAATATCGCCCATACGCCACAGGAAGTATGGGTAACCAAAGCTGCCGACAAAAAAGCCATCATGCTGGGCGTGGAAAACGGCTATGCCATCGGTAAAGACATTAAAAACATCGCCCGGTTCAAAGAACTGGGAGTGAGCTATATCACACTCTGCCACAACGGTAGTAACGACATCTGCAACTCTGCCCGAGGCGAGGCGGAATGGGGCGGATTAAGCCCCTTCGGAAAAGAGGTGGTAGCCGAAATGAACCGCCTGGGCATCCTGGTCGATCTGTCGCATGCGGCAGAAAGCACCTTCTACGATGTGCTGGAAACGAGTACGCAACCGGTTATTGCCTCGCATTCATCAGCACGTGCCCTTTGCGACCATCCCCGCAACCTGACCGACGATCAGTTGAAAACACTGGCTGCCCGGCAAGGCGTCGTGCAGGTTTGCCTTTATAAAGGCTTCATCAACGAAGAGGCCGAAAAAGCATCGCTATCCGATGCCATCCGACATATCACTCACATCGTGGACCTGATCGGCATCAACCATGTAGGTATCGGCTCCGATTTCGACGGCGATGGTGAACTGATAGGCTGCCGGGCTAGCAACGAACTGATAAACATCACTGTCAGACTTTTGAAAGAGGGATACAGCGAGAACGATATTGCAAAAATATGGGGAGGCAACCTGCTACGTGTCATGTCGCGCGTACAGTCTGCCTATAACGGATAAATCATGAAACAAAAAAACAGTTATGACGCATTTTCTGTATATCGCATTGCTGGTCTGTTCACTAGTAGCATGCAGCCAGGCAAAAAGCAAACAAGAAGACAAGACTATGGCCAGCCAAGCAGCACCCAATACAGGCACACCTTCATTCAACGCAGACAGTGCTTATATGTATGTAGAAAACCAGGTCAAATTCGGCCCACGTGTTCCAAATACAACAGCGCATAAAGCTTGTGGTAATTACCTCGCATCCGAACTGAGACGCTTCGGTGCCAAAGTCTACGAACAGGAAGCCACGTTGACGGTATACGACAATACCGGGCTGGAAGCTAAAAACATTATCGGCTCCTTCAACCCGGAAAACGATAAACGCATCCTGCTCTTTGCCCATTGGGACTCGCGTCCTTACTCCGACCACGATCCTGATCCGGCAAACCACCGTAAACCGATCGACGGTGCCGACGACGGAGCAAGCGGCGTAGGCGCATTGCTTGAAATGGCCCGCCAGATCGGACAAAAAGATCCGGGCGTAGGCATCGACATCATATTCTTTGATGCCGAAGATTACGGTACTCCCGATTTTGTCGATGATTATAAGCCTAATACCTGGTGCCTGGGTACACAGTTCTGGGCTAAGAATCCGCACGTTCCCAACTATCGTGCCGACTTCGGTATCCTGCTGGATATGGTCGGAGCGAAAAAAGCTACATTCTTCAAGGAAGTAACCTCATTAAGAAAAGCTCCCAACATCGTAGAATTAGTATGGAGTACAGCCCGTGATCTGGGTTACGGCAAGTATTTCATCAATGCGACAGGAGGTGCCATTACCGACGACCATGAGTATGTAATCAAAGGGCGCAATATTCCCTGTATCGACATTATCAACTACGATCCTGAAAGCGATCACGGTTTCGGTTGGTACTGGCATACCCAGAAAGACAATATGGACAATATCGACCGTGAAACCCTCAAAGCTGTCGGGCAAACGGTTCTGGAAGTAGTATATAACAGAAAAAAGAAATAATAGAACGATGACTATCAACGAACTTCAGGACAATGTAATTGAAGAGTTCTCAGCCTTCGACGACTGGATGGACAAATATGCGTTGCTGATTGACCTAGGCAACACGCTTCCCCCGCTGGAAGAAAAGTATAAAACAGAAAGCAACCTGATCGAAGGCTGCCAGAGCCGGGTATGGCTACAGGCAGACTATGAGAACGGAAAACTGATATTCAAAGGCGAAAGCGATGCCGTTATTGTAAAAGGTATTGTTTCGCTCCTGATCAACGTCATGTCGGACCATACTCCGCAGGAAATCCTCGACTCCGACCTCTATTTCATCGAAAAGATCGGTCTGAAAGAACACCTTTCCCCCACCCGCTCCAACGGCCTGGTCGCCATGGTAAAGCAAATGCGCATGTATGCGCTGGCATTCCGGGCGAAGGAACAAGGATAAATTAAGGAAAAATTTGTATGTAAATAAAAAGGGGTATGCCAGTCAAGCCGGCATACCCCTTTTCGGTTTATTGATCAATCCTCTTATTCAGTGATCTCAGTACCATAATACGGTTTAACCTCATCATTCGACTTATAGACATAATAAGTAGTCGGATTCGTATACGGGTTATTGAAATGGTAGATAGCAGGGTTAGCATTCAATTCTGCCTGATTCCAACCCGGAGTCCAACCTACATATACACCATCCATATCGATACAATGCTGGTAACGTTCGCAGTTCGTACCTTTGTAAGCACGGTAAATACCTGCTTCCAGACGTTTGGCATCAAAATAGTTGATACCCTCGCCCCAGAACTCGATACCTTTCTGGAAGACATATTCATCCAGGAATGCGTCGGCAGTTGTTGCCGTACAAGTATAGTCAGCGTTACGAGTTTTCACAATATCTTCCAAAGCAGCGGCAGCAGCAGGAACGCCCGAAGTATGGAGTAATGCTTCTGCTTTCATAAAATACATTTCTTCGATACGCATGATCGGATAATCGATAGCACCACCGACTGTATGTGTCCGGTAATCACCATTATGCGGACGGAACTTCATGTTTACATACAACCAGGGCCATGACTGGAAACCGTTGGACGAGTTAATGCGTGAACGGATCCATGAAGCAGAACTGTTATACTTATATTTATACTTATCCGGGCCAAATCCTGAATAATCATCACTCCAATCACTCTGGTCGGTACTTGTACTTTCATCATTCACCGCCCATTTGTTATTGATAAATTTGCCGTCGGCATCTCTTTCAACCAGATACGGTTCGCCTTCTTTCTGATTTTTCGATTCATAGAAGAAGTTAGGATCCAACCATGATTTCTTACGGAAGTCGTTATCCGAAAGACGTTCGTACCATTTACGATCGAGTGAACGACCGACACGCCAGCCGTAAACGCTGAAAGTCGTTTCTGTTCCGAAGATCATAGCAAAAGAGAACGACTCGTCGTTTCCTGTAGCAGCAGTTGTGTTACCTTCTGAAATAGAAGTTGTCCACATCCATGAATTTTGTGAATTACGGTTGTTGAAACCATTGACCGGATCAGTCCATTCATCTTCCGTCAACGGGGTACAACCGGCTACAGAAATAGCTTTATCCGCATATTCGCCTGATTTCTGCCAGTAAGAAGCTTCATCCTTGTAAGTAGCTGAAGTATTTACACGTGATGCCAGGTTGGCATAAGCGCGGGCATACAAACCATATACAACAGCCATGTTGGGCTGGGTTTTGTCTGTGCGATTATATCCGGCCAGATAAGTTTCAGCCTGTTGCAGGTCACTCAGGATTAAGTCGTAGGCAGCATCCACCGTTGCACGCGGATTATTCGAAGCCTCCTCTGAAGTCGTTTTTTCCGTTACGATAGGCACCCCAGGTTTGTCAGGTCGTTTTCCGGGCTTACATAACTGAAACGGCTATCGGTCGGCTTCTTATATTCCATAATCTGAACCAAGTCGAGATAATATAGCGCACGATAGGCGTAACTGATTCCCAGATACCCCTTCTTAGTATCATCTAAATCATTAACATCGATCAAACTAATGATATCGTTTACATTCTTGATATAAGAATAGTAAAGATAAGAGGGATACAACCCGCGGTTGGAACCGGTAGCGCTTACCGCTCCATTACACCAGGCGCCCATTGTATTATAACCGTTTGCGCCGGAACAAACAAACTGGGTCGTACTATGTTCAAGCATGGCGCGCATGCCGCCATAAGAAATCATTTCAATACCACCATCTTCATTCTTGTATCCGCACATCGAGGTATAAATGGAGTTGACCATACCTTCCAAAGCCGATTCCGATGCCTGAATCTGGTTATCCAACACATATTCAGTCGGCAATGTTTCTTCAATACAGCTACTTAAACCCACAAGAGCCGCAGCAGCCAATAAAATCTTATTTTTCTTCATGATGTTTTCTTTTTAATGTTTAGAATGTCAATGAAATACCACCCGAGATAGTACGTATCGGAGAATAAAGTTCCGGATTACTATATCCCTTCAATGTATAGCGAGGATCGAATCCCTGGCGTGCAGAGAAGTAGAACGGATTCTCACAAGAAAGATAAACACGTATATTCTGGATATTGTACTGTTGCACCAGGCTCGACGGTAATGTATATCCCAAGTTGATATTCTGGATATTCAGATAGCTGGCACTGGTGATGAAACGGTCTGAACGCGGATTCTGCGAATACTTTTCAGCAAACTGCAAACGCGGAATGTTTGTATTCGTATTATCCGGAGACCATGCATTCAATATATCCTTATGCCAGGTCGTAGAAGTAGTAGTGCCGGTATGCATCAATGTCTGATATGTATAATCGTATGCCTTACCACCCAACTGATAGTTCATGTTGATGGAGAAGTCGAAACCGCGATACGACAAAGAAGTTCCCAAACCACCATAGAAAGAAGGCAGAGCGTCACCGATCAGGTAGTCGGTTGCCTGACTTGCATCTTTCGTTGTTTCCTGTCCTGTTACATTTCCGGCATCGTCGAGGATATCTTTATAGAACAAAGATTCTCCGGTTTTAGGATCCAGGCCGGCAAACTTAGGCAAGTACCATATATAAAGCGAAAGTCCTTCAGCCACGAAATATTTATATTTGGAAACGAATGACTCATCCAGGTTAACATAACCGTTATATCCGTCCACCTTGGTTGTTTTAATCGCATCCGGTAAACTCAGGACCTTATTCTTTACATGAGAGATATTGAAATTGACATCCCACTTGAAGTCCTTGTTACTAATCAGAGTACCCTGTAATACCAATTCAATACCTGCATTCCTCATATCACCTAAATTGATAAAGTAGCTGGTATAACCGATAGAAGGAGGCGTATTCAGGGAGAACAACATATCGCTGGTTTTCCGGTAGAAATAATCCAAACTACCACCCAGGCGACCACCGAAAAGATCAAATTCAGTACCAACGTTCCAGTTCGTATTCGTTTCCCATGTAATATCGCTGAAACCTTTCTGGCGCCACTGATAAGCAACCTGGTCATCATTGTTTACTACCTTATAGGAATCGGCATACAAATAATCGCCGATATTATCGTTACCCTGCGAACCGACAGAGGCTTTCAGCTTCAAAGAATTCACCCAAGAAGCTTTAAAGAAAGCTTCCTTCGAAATAAGCCAGGCACCACCAACCGACCAGAAGTTACCCCAGCGGTGATCGGTAGCAAAACGTGAAGAAGCATCACGACGATAAGATACCGAACCGAAATATTTGGCATCATAATTATACATGGCACGGAAGAAATAACCTTCGTTATTGTAAGAGTTGGAATAAGAATTCGGAGTATTGTTCTTATTCAAAATAGTAGCCAGTTCATGTGTATTATCAATACCGAAATTACGTCCGGAAGCACTTAACGATTCATATTTGTAATTATAATATTCATGACCGATCATAGCGCCCACATCATGCTTACCAAACTGTTTATTATAATTCAACAACTGTTGCGTATTATAAGTAAAAGTACGGTAAGAAGCCTTCGAGAGATAACCGTTATCGGAAGAATTGGTGTAGTAATCGATAAAAGGACTGGTTGCATAGGTGTTACGACGGTCATAATCGTAAGCATTGGCATTAAACGTAAATGTCAGGTCTTTTGTCAGATTTATATCTGCATAACCACTGGCAATAAACGAATTACCGTTCGTTTCGTTTGAGTTGTATTTATTGGAGAAAATACAGTTACCACCCACACCACCTGCACGGCTCAAGTCGTAAGCCTGTGCAAAGTCATACATTTTCTCTCCCCATTTATCTATCATGATATTCTTGTTTTCATCACGGAAATAAACCGGGTAAATAGGCGCCTGGCTCTTTATCGCATTCCAGATTGTACCACTACCGATCGTACCTTCGGAAGTTTGGCTGTAAGTATAGTTGGTATAGTTGAAGTTAGCACCGACTTTCAACCACTTCTTTGCCTGATAGTCTAATTTTGCACGTGCCGTCAAACGTTTCTGAGATGAGCCTTCCTGAATACCATCCTGATCCAGATAACCCAACGAAGTATAATAATTAACTCGTTCGGTAGCACCCGAAATCGATGCATTATATTCCTGACGGAAACCATTCTGCAAACCGATTTCTTCCCAGTCGTCAGCCTGCAACCACAATTTTTGTCCGTTATAATTATAAAGCGTTCCCATGGTCGCATTCGGATTCATCATGCCACCCTGCTGGATAAAGTCCTGTCCGTCAAGAACAGAATAGACCATATAACCCGGACCGACACCACTGGATGAATTTGTCAGATGCTGGTTAACCAAAGCATGCGCATCATTAGCCGACATTCCACCACCGGCTTCTGTCGTATAATAGTTATACAACATCTTATAATAAGTTTCGTAGAACTGCTAGGCATTGGTTGTCTTATAGTTCTGAAGACCATTAGAGTTGGAACCCCATTTAGCATCGACAGTTACCCTGGCATCACCACTTTTATCTTTCTTTGTCGTTATCATGATCACACCGTTAGCACCGTGGGCACCATACAAGGCATTGGATGCTGCATCTTTCAATACGGTCATCGACTCAATATCATTGGAGTTGATCAGGTTAAGGTCTCCATCGAACGGCATACCGTCTATAACAATCAGAGGCTCGGTATCTGAAGAAATAGAACCGAAACCACGAATCGTGATGGAAGGCGAGCTACCCGGCTGCGAAGACGTATTGCTTAACTGTACACCGGCAACACGTCCGGCCAAAGCGCTGGCAGGGTTGGACACCTGTGCCTTAAGAAGATCGTCAGCCTTCATTACGCCGGCAGAACCGGTAAAGGCTTCTTTCGTACTTTTACCGAAAGCCACCACCACTACTTCGTCCAAAGCCTGGCTGTCTTCCTGTAATACGATTTGAATATTATTTTTGTTTCCCGGTTTAACATTTTGGGTTACATATCCCACATAGGATATTTGCAAAGAAGCACCGGAGGGGATTGACAGTTCGAATTTACCGTCTAAATCCGTCATAATACCGTTGGTTGTACCAACTTCTACAACACTCGCACCAATAATAGCTTCCCCATTCGCGTCTTTTACAACCCCTGTTACTTTTCGGGTACTCTGATTGATGGATGCTGATTCGTGCACTGCAACTGCCTTATGAATAGCAAGATCGGAGACATTGCTCTCGGCTGCCAAGGCTAAGTTAAGGCAAAACAAAGGGATAGCCATAATGGCAACTTTCTTTGTGTAATTATTCATAACTTAATTAATTAAAGATTAGAATTTGAATAGATTCAGTTTTTGAAGAGAATGTTCTCTAAAAAAACAATACACTGATTAGGTTAAATAGAAATTTACTTTCCATTTAT
Organism: Parabacteroides sp.; assembly: GCA_021204335.1. GTDB lineage: Bacteria > Bacteroidota > Bacteroidia > Bacteroidales > Tannerellaceae > Parabacteroides. The sequence continues at coordinate 30,035 of JAJPZM010000144.1, forward strand.
CCTGGCTAACTACTGTCTCCTTTCATAATTTAATTTTTTCACAGCACACCCCCCTATAGCTACTGGCATAGCCATACAGAATCTTCTCCTGAAAGCAATGGATTGTGTGCAGTTCATGTGTTTAATCAGTCGTTTAATTTTAATACAGTTAGTAA
>JAJPZM010000417.1 GCA_021204335.1 Parabacteroides sp.
TGGTCTTAAATATCAGCACTCATGCTTCTTTAAATTCAAAAATCAATAAAAGTTAAAACCCACTACCAATGCAGGTTTCACGAAAACGGGTGCCGACCCGTTGAAGCATCGATGCCTAGGCATTTTTTTCGGTAGTTATCCGTTTGAAATGGGTAGTTACCCATTTTACTGCCGATCGTTATGCGTGGCAAAGATAATCATTTTACCGGTAAAAATTCAAGAAGAGTATTACAATTATCAGTAGTATCACCCCCCCCCTTTTAATTTTTGACATTTTTGCCTTTTTCCGTCTTCCGGTAGCAACCGATTGACGGAGAGAGCAATAAGCCATACTCCTGTGCTTTTTTCAGCATGCGAAACACACTGGTCCGGCTGATTCCCCGGACGCGGGCTTCGTCGAGCACTTCCGACGTTTTGAATGCGTCGGGCATCGCGTCGAACAGATCTACCTGTGCATCCGGCAGCTTATGGTGCTGCTCCGTGTCGCTATGCTTCAACGAAGTGCTTACAACCAGCGAATGACGCAGAGAGCGGGTTCCGATATGGAAAGCCATTTCGAAATCTTCGTCCGAAATCTCGATGTCTTCCACCGGCAGCGTGTCGTTGCCCTCTAACAGTTCGACCTCATCTGCCCTCTTACGCGCTTCGCCCTTGCGGATTCCCGTCAGCGTCATGGCTATACGGAAGATGATCAGGCGGTGACGGAGCACTACCGAAGCCACGTCGTCGTTGCCGAATACGCGTACATTATTATATTCGCGTTCAAAGTAACGGTCGAGGCGTTTGCGCTGCTTGTCGCTGAAGCTGACAAACGTAGGCGACTTCTCCAGATAGATCGCCATATCGAGCACGCGTTGCGCCAGGTTGTCGAAGTGGCGCAGGCTGCCGATCGAGTCGTTGCCCGAAGTCAGCGACTGGTAGTCGGTACGCCCGGCAATGCGATAAATCAACATACGGCTGTAAAGGCCGCTCTCGGTAGAGGGGATCAGCTGGGGCAACATGGCGGGAGTGCCGCTGGCAAGGAGACCCAGTTCGGGAAATTCGACGAAAGCACTACCGTTCGTCTTCGACGAGCTACTGACCTGTTCGTGGTGGAACGCCTGGTTGAGCACATAGCTATAACCACCGAAATCCTGCGTCAGCGTGTTGTTGACCGACTCGAGTTCGGTTTCGTAGAGCAGCGAGGCATACGGCTTGTTTATATCCAACTGCTCGATCATCCGGGCAGTTGAGGTATAACCGCTGATATGCAAACGCTTCGGGAATACCGGTTCGGGATCTTCGGGCGGGATGCCTGCCGGAGCCTTTCCGCGGGAAGCGCGCTGCTGCGCCTTGTAGAGCTCACAGGCCTCTTTCTTTGCCAGATATTCCTTCACACGCGCCTTTGACGTATCGCCGACGTATGTTTGCCAAGCCTTGGCGATCCGGTAAACGATGTTGATGCATCCTTTGCCGCTACCCGAAGGGCCGATGATCAGGGTATAGATCGGCGGTCGGTAAGGTTCCTTTTTCAACATGCCGCTTACACCCGGCATGATGGTGCTGAGGATGGTGATTCCGGCAAGCAGCATCAGATCGTATTCGCGATCGTCGGAAGCGGTCTTCACCGTGTCCAGAAGCAGTCCGGGAAGGTGCTCCAAAACGCCCCTGTCGAAGTGGGGCAAACCGGCATCTTCGGGTTCAACATCAAAGCCCAGAGGCGATTCATCCCCGGATGCGCATTTTTCGGAAGGGGGGGGGTGATACTCGTGAGACTTGTGAGACTCGGGGAGACCGACATCATGGGCGACGGGTTCCAGGGATTACTCCCGTGCGCCGAGCGGTAACGGGCGTAAACGTCCGATACGATGGCGCGGATTTCCTTCTCTGTGAAGCCCGGCTCGGTGTAGCGGCGGAGCAATTCGTCGCACACGCTGCCCAGGTCGAAGCCTGCGCTGTTCAATGCCGATGCCAGCTTCACCAGGAAGCTGTGGCGGTTGCCGGTAGTGAAGAAGTTGCCCTGCCCGAACTTGTCGATGTAGTTGGCCAGCGCGTTGCCCGAAGGATGCGGGGCGGGAGCCGGCGCAGGTTGCGTGACAGGCACATGCAAAACATCCGCCCATTCCTTATAGAAGGCCGTCGGATCGTAGCTGAAGAAACAGCCGCGGTTGGCGTCTTTGCCCGAAGGATCGACCGTTATGCCCGGCAAGTCCTGCTCGATGCGGCGGCTGACGCACTCGAAGGCTTCGCGGTGGCGCGGCAGCAGGCTGTCGACCAATACAAAAAGTTTGATTCCTGTGCCGGAAGGACTGATGTGTCCGGCTTTCACATAGGGCAGTGTTTCTGCCTTTCGTAATACTTCTTCCACGCTGCCCGGCACATCGTCGAGGTCGGCGATGCAGCACTAGCTGTAGCGCATCAGGTGTTCGAGCTTGCGCCCGCCTTTCATCGCTCCGCCTGCCACGCAGAGAGGCAGTTGTTTTTTACCTGCTTCGAATTTGTCCGACTCGCCTGCTGCCAGGTAAGCTCGAAGCAAAAGGACTTTCTCTTTGACGCTGTCGCTCTGCACGATCCCGATATATCGGTCGAGGGTGCTTAGTGCCAGATCAGATACGTTGAATGCCGTTGCGTAGAGCGTGCATTCGACGACCTGACCGTTTTGTTCAGTCATCTCTTTTAATTTAGGTTGATAATTTTTTCAAGGTTCGCCCAGATGGTCGACCAAGACGTTTACTTGTTTCGGGGTGTAAAGTTTTTGAAATTTCACCCAGCCGGCGGCTTCCAGTTTGGCTTTCAGGCCACGCGAGGTACGGATCCACTCCCACATGCACTTGTAAGCGATTACCGGGGTCTGCCCGGGAAAATACAATTGTGCAAATTCGGTCACCCCGTAGGCCCGGCGCCAGGGGGATTTTCCCATTTCTTCGCCTCTCATACTCATTTATATTTTTAAGGTTGAACATACCGCAAGGTAGGCATAATATTCATAGCGTCCTAACTTTCTGGCAATTATTTTCAAATAAAAATATACAATCTGAATATCCCGTACCTTCCAACAGCATCCTTTGTAGAACAATTTTCGTCGTATCTTTGAATTGTCAATCTGATACATAACATATTACATTAACCCTTAATCTTTTTAAGTATGTCGGTAAAGTACAAATTAGTCTTGAAAAAAAGACCTTACGAAGGGAGCGGCAGCGGATGCCAAACGCTATTATACCTCTGCTCCGGTGAGTGGCACGATGGGTTTCGATTCGATCTGCGACGTGGTGGCCGACCGTTCGACGGCAAGCGACGGCGATGTGGCATTGGTGATCCGCGGTGTGATCAGCGCCATGGGTGAAGCGTTCCTGCGCAACGAGGTGGTGCAGTTGGGCAACCTGGGGAATTTCCGTATCTCCATCGGCAGTTCGGGTACGGTCGACGAGAAGGATTTCCAGGCAAACCTGATCCGGAAACCGAAAATCATCTTCACCCCCGGCGCCAAGCTGCGTGCGATGATCGAGAAGATCAGTCTCGAACGCATCGGCAAGGAGCCGGAGAAGTCGAATCCCGGCGGCGGAGACGATGACGACGACCGTCCGGTTATCGAGTAAACAAAAGTTGTTAATTGAAAATCAAAGAGTATGATTGCACAACAAATCAGTTTTGTAAAAGAATCCCTGCAGGCGGCTATGTCTGCAGGGGCTGCTTTCAATATGAACCCGACCGTCATCCTGGCACAGGCGGCTTTCGAGAGCAGTTGGGGCACGAGCGTGCTGGCCACCGGCAGTAATAATTTCTTCGGGCTGACCGCCTACGGTTGCAGCAACGAGTATTGGCATGGCGGTAAGACCAGGCTCGAGTCAGACAACTACGCGTTGGATTTCCGACGCTACGACACGCGCCGGAACGCCTTCCTTGACTTCGCCCGCCTAATACGCAACAACTACCGCATCGCTTGGCAGGCCAGCAACAACCCCGAAGCCTACGCCCGCGAGATCGCCTACAGCCTCTACCTCAACGAGCTGAAAGGTGATAATCGCGAAGACTACCGCCACAGCCTGGTGGAGAACGAAAAGGTTGTTAGGGCGATCATGGCGATGATGTAGGAAAATATTCACTTTAATCCATAAACACTTATGTCCAAACCCAAACGAATCCTTGAATTTATTCTTGCGCTGCTTAACTTTTTGTTTCATTTTAAACCGTCACCGGATGAAGAAGCAATTGATGCTGTTGAAACTTATCCTCGCCCTGCTGCTCCGCCTGGCAAGGAAAGGGATAAGCCTGTGTTTGAGCCTGTCTGTTAAGATGCGGCTGGGGTTTCCGTAAGGGAGCCCCGGCCCTTTTTGTTTTCAAGAACATCTTTTTAAAATCTCATTTTTTTCGGTATCTACAAGGTTATCTCATTCAGTTTGCCTACTTTTGCAAACTGATATAAATATATATGTAGGATTGTATGAAAGCACTGGAAATATTAATTGAAGAGAAATTATTAAAAATTAAAGCCGTTAAATTACAACCGGCAAATCGGGTTACATGGGCTTCCGGTTGGAAATCGCCGATCTACTGTGATAACAGAAAAACGCTTTCTTATCCGGCTGTTCGTAGTTTTATCAAATTGGAACTGGCACGCGTTATCAGCGAAAAGTATGAAAACGCAGACGCTATCGCAGGTGTTGCCACAGGAGCTATCGCCCAGGGTGCACTGGTAGCCGATTTGCTTGGACTGCCTTTTGTATATATCCGCGCAACGCCGAAAGATCATGGACTGGAAAACCTTATCGAAGGTGAATTGAAACCGGGCTCGAAAGTAGTCATTATCGAAGACCTCGTTTCGACAGGCGGAAGCAGCTTGAAAGCGGTACAGGCGGTACGTAACTTCGGTTGCGACGTGGTGGGTATGGTTGCCATCTTCACACACGGATTCCCGGTTGCCACCCAGCAGTTCAAGGAAGCGAAAGTAACGCTGACTACACTGAGCAACTACGATGCCGTTATCGAAGAAGCTGTACGCACAGACTATATCGACGAATCGGAAATCGCCACTTTGCAGGAATGGTACAAAGATCCCACGAACTGGAATCCTGAAGCTTAATTTCGAGACGACATAGGATGACAGAATTTGTTAGTGAGATCAAAACGATCCCCCATAACGAGGATCGTGTCTATGCAATGCTGTCCGACGTTTCCAACCTGGAACGGGTGAAGGATCGCATTCCACAAGATAAAGTAAAAGATTTTGAGTTCGACAGCGACTCTTGTAGTTTCGCTGTCAATCCCGTAGGTAAGATACGCTTCGAGATTGTTGAACGCGAACCGAACAAGACCATTAAATTTACGACGACCAATTCGCCCGTACCGCTTTTCCTGTGGATTCAACTGAAGCAGGTAGCAGAAGTCGATACGCGGTTGAAGATGACGATCCGCGCCGACCTGAATCCGTTTATCAAACCGATGGTATCGAAACCGTTGCAGGATGCGCTCGATAAAATATCGACATTGATAGCGCCCCTGCCCTATTAATTCTTCGCAGTATGGCTCAGAAACTTTGGAAAAAAAATGTACAGGTAGACAAGGAAGTCGAAACTTTTACCGTAGGTCGGGATCGCGAGATGGATCTTTACCTCGCTAAATACGACATGCTTGGCTCGATGGCTCATATCACGATGCTGGAAAGTATCGGGTTGCTGGCAAAAGACGAACTGTCGGCGTTGCTGGCAGAACTGAAAAACATCTACGCCGTGGCCGACCGGGGCGAGTTCGTGATCGAAGAGGGCGTGGAAGACGTCCATTCGCAGGTGGAACTGATGCTGACACGCCGCCTGGGCGACGTGGGCAAGAAGATCCATAGCGGACGTTCGCGCAACGACCAGGTGCTGCTCGACTTGAAGCTGTTTACCCGCGCACAGATACAGGAGCTGGTGGAACTGACGAACGGACTGTTCGAGGTGCTGATCAGCCAAAGCAACCGCTATAAAGAGGTGCTAATGCCGGGATATACGCATTTGCAGGTGGCGATGCCGTCTTCGTTCGGGTTATGGTTCGGGGCGTATGCCGAGAGCCTGGCAGACGATTTGCAGATGATGCAGGCCGCCTATAAGGTATGCAACCGCAACCCGCTGGGTTCGGCCGCCGGATATGGTTCGTCGTTCCCGCTGAACCGCCGGATGACGACCGAGTTGCTGGGCTTCGACTCGCTGGACTACAACGTGGTCTATGCGCAGATGGGACGCGGCAAGATGGAACGGACGGTGGCGTTTACGATGGCAGGCATTGCAGCTACACTTTCGAAGCTGGCGTTCGATGCTTGCATGTTCAACAGCCAGAACTTCGGCTTTATCAAGCTGCCCGACCAGTTTACGACCGGTTCGAGCATCATGCCGCATAAGAAGAATCCGGACGTGTTCGAGCTGACGCGTGCCAAATGCAACAAGATACAGGGATTGCCGCAGCAGATTACGCTGATATGCAACAACCTGCCGTCGGGTTATTTCCGCGACTTGCAGATCATCAAAGAGGTGTTCCTGCCGGCTTTCGACGAGCTGAAAGATTGCATCCGCATGGTGACGCACATGATGCGCGAAGTGAAGGTGAACGAACATATCCTCGACGACGATAAATATGCTTTGCTGTTCAGCGTAGAGGAGGTAAACCGCCTCGTGCTGGAGGGTGTTCCTTTCCGCGATGCTTACAAGCAGGTGGGGCTGAATATCGAAGCGGGCAATTTCACGCCTGACAAGACAGTCCGCCACACGCATGAAGGCAGCGTAGGCAATCTGTGCAACGACAGTATTTCTGCTCTGATGCAAAATATTATCGACGGTTTCTCGTTTAATAAGGTAAACGAGGCAGAAAAGGAACTGTTAGCATAATATATGAAAAGAATATTGGTTTGTTTGGTGGTGTTGCTGGCGATGTCGTGCAACAAGGTGAATGTGTCGAATGTGCCGTATGCGCGGGTATATCTGACGCTCGACCTGCGCTATCAGGACAAGGACTTGGTTGGGCTTCTTAACTTCAAGGAGATTACCAAGCCGCGCAATGCCAATGAATATGTGGGCTTCGCTGGCGTACTGGTAGTGAATGGTTACGAAGACCAATATTATGCCTTCGACCTCTGCTGCCCCAACGAAGCCAACAAATCGATCAAGGTGGAAGCCGACAACACCGGTTATGCCCAATGCCCCAAATGTGGTGCAAAGTTTGAAATCGCCTTGGGGACAGGCAGACCTGACAACGGAGTGACTGAATTTGCCCTGACAAGGTACATGGTAACCCGTCGGGGACAGGAATTAATCATACAGAATTAAAAAAATCGGCACTTCGGGATAACTTTTTATCCAATTATTTGCAAATACAAAAAAGTTGTCTACCTTTGCACACGCAAACGAAAACAATGCGGAAGTAGCTCAGTTGGTAGAGCATAACCTTGCCAAGGTTAGGGTCGCGGGTTCGAGTCCCGTCTTCCGCTCATCTCTAAGAGAAGGGATGCTCGAATGGTGGAATCGGTAGACACGAAGGACTTAAAATCCTTTGGCCATTGCGGCTGTGCGGGTTCAAGTCCCGCTTCGAGTACAGTCAAGTTTGATTTAATTGCGGAAGTAGCTCAGTTGGTAGAGCATAACCTTGCCAAGGTTAGGGTCGCGGGTTCGAGTCCCGTCTTCCGCTCGCTTCCAAAAGGCCTCGGTATTGCTTGCAATATCGGGGCTTTTTATTTTGTACAAATCGCCACTTTGCCGGAAAGAACATTCCTTTTCTTTTATTGTGTTACAGCAGAGAATATGTATCGAATATCGTCGTAACAATAATACAGACACACATACTACACGCATATCGAAATACGAAAAGCCTTATCCACCCTTTATCGAAACAATTTTTGCACAAACAACGTAAATGAGATTAACAACTCATAAGCATTCGACATACCTATACATCACTTGTATTTCAACAGCATACCCCACCTACTACTCCATATAATCCACTAAAAAGCACTTACAGAACAACAGCAAAAGCCCTTTGAATGATATGTAAACACTTTCGTTTTTTATGTAAACAACGGTGCGATAGTATCATCGTAATTTTGCGATGTGACAAAAGGATATACAATTATTATATAAATAAAGTATAATCGCAATAACCGTTACGGAACTAAATGTCACCTAGTTATAGAGTTTAAAAAGTTACAGAGTTATAGAGTTGTCGGGATAGCAGGAAACGGCTACCGTATTGGGATCAAAGAAATAATATAATATGATTATCCGCATGATGTCCGTTGATTTATTGAACATCATATG
>JAJPZM010000404.1 GCA_021204335.1 Parabacteroides sp.
TGGATGCAGATTTTCTCTGCTAGTGTATTAAAAGAATAGAAAAAAGTTCTGCCTACCGGATAGAGAGGGCTATCCGAAAGGCAGAACATTAGGTATTGATTATTGTTTCAACTTAGGACATAAAAACATCAGATAAATGATACCTATACTAAGCACAATAACAGCTCCTAGCTGTGAAGCCATCGCATCGGACAGGAATCCCATAAATAAGGGGAAAATAGTTCCACCGAACAATCCCATAATCATCAATCCGGAAATCTCATTCTTGCGTTGCGGCATCGACTGGATAGCCTGCGAGAAGATAACTGAGAAAACATTGGAGTTGCCGAATCCGATCAGCCCTATACATATATATAATCTCTTTCGAATCGAAGATAGAAAGCCCCACCATGGCAATTGCCATCAGTGCGACACTGATACCGAAAAAGATTTTAGCTGACATGCGGCTCAGGATGATAGCTCCCAGGAAGCAACCTACCGTACGGCAGATAAAATAAAGGCTGGTGGCAAACGAAGCATCATGTAATCCCATGCCGAGACGTTCCATCAGGATCTTGGGCGCCGTTGTATTGGTTCCCACATCGATTCCCACATGGCACATAATGCCGATAAAGCAAAGCAGGATGAAAGGTCTGCCCAGCAAACCGAAACACTCTCCAAAGGTTGAAGGTTTTCCTTCCGGCTTTTCCTCTTCAATGTGTGTAGCACCCAGCAGCAAAATTGCTATCACAGAAATAATCATGTAGATAGGGAACAAAACGCGCCAGCCCAGTCCGAAAGAAGGAATTGCCTGCGTAGCTCCCCACATCGCAATGTATGGAGCCATAAAGGAAGCGATCGCTTTTACGAATTGCCCGAACGTCAGGCTGCTAGCCAACTTGTCGCCACTGATTACATTGGAAAGCAATGGATTCAGAGAGGTTTGCATCAAAGCATTTCCTATTCCTAATAAAGAGAAGGAAACCAGCATGATCGTATAGCCGTCGCCAAATATCGGGATCAACAATGAAAGGAAAGTGACAACCAAACTCAGCAACACCGTCTTCTTCCGTCCGATCTTATTCATCAACATTCCAGTAGGAACGGAGAAGATAAGGAACCAGAAGAATACCAGCGAGGGGAAGATATTGGCTTCCGAGTCGGTCAGGTTCAGATCCGCCTTTACATAATTGGAGGCAATGCCTACCAGATCCACAAATCCCATAGCGAAGAACGCCAACATGATCGGGATCAACTTAATATATAATCCTTTTTCTTTCATGGTTAGTCTTTATTAGGATAGGGAGGCCATGCGCCTTACTGTGTGCAGACAAATGCAGCTGTTTCGACAGCTATCTGATGGGCTTCGCGCAGGGATTTCCCGGTTAATAGGGAATAAATGAATGCACCCGAAAAGGAATCGCCTGCTCCTACCGTATCGGCAACCTCAACCTTTGGTGTGGGAATAGTAGACTGATCTTCGGGGAATTGATGGAACTAAAGTCTGCCCCGGCAGTCAGGATTACGTATTTCAGATTATATTTGTGAAGCATCTTGCGGCAAACTTCCTCATCCGATCCTTCCAGGTCGCACATGCTGCGGAGCAAGACCAATTCTTCGTCGTTTACCTTGAATACATTGGCTTTATGCAACAATGTTTCAATCAGCTCCTTTGAATAATAAGACTGACGGATATTGATGTCGAAAAAGCGCAAGGCATCTTCGCGGGCATACGATAATAAAGACAGGATCGTCTCTCTCGATACCTGCGAACGCAAAGCCAACGTGTCATAACAAATGGCATCTGCTTTCTTTACCAGATCGATCGATTCATTGGTAAGAGGGATATGATCCCAAGCGACACCTTCGATGATCGTGTAAGTCGGAATACCGTCTTTCAGTTCTACCATCACGCTTCCGGTTGGATATTCTACATTTCCCAGGCTGGTAGAGATATGGTTTTTGTCTAGTTCCTGAACGATTTCAGTACCCGAAAGGTCATTACCAACCGCACTGATGGCATAGCCTTCCGCCCCCATCTGTGTGGCATGATATACAAAGTTGATCGGAGCTCCTCCGGCACGTTTCCCGGTTGGCAAAACATCCCAAAGGAGTTCGCCGATACCTACTACTACAGGTTTATTCTTTTCCATGATTTTATGTTTAGTTATTCCAAATTGACTTTAATTCCGTAACCGAGCCGCCTGTCAGATCCATCTGACCGTTGGTGGTGAATACTTCAATCACATCAAACGGTTCGGAAGGATAGAAGACATCGGTTATTACAATGCGTCCGCCGGCAGTAAAGAATTCGACGGATGCGACATCGACCAGCAGCGTCCATTCTATTTCCGGTGTGTTTACGATATAAGGAACAGCATGTGTTCCGGCAAACTTGTCTGAGAAAACTTCACCTACCGCATTGGTACGGTCTACGTAAAAGAATTTCTCCAAGTTATCATAACCAATCGTAATATATTCGCCTTTCGCATTCTTCAGGCGGACACCATAACGGGAGGCAAAAGAGATTTGCGTGTTGTGCTCCTGATCGAATTTCAACTTTAATTCGACAGGGGCTTTGGCGAAATCTATCTTATCGGAGATGATAAAGGATTTATCAACTTTAACGGCATCCAACTGAACGATCTTTGCTTTCAGATTCTCCAATTCCTTTACAGGTTCGGAGGTTAGCAAATATAGATCCTGCACTTTATCCAGTCCCAGTTCGCTGGGGAAAGTGGCTGCACCGCTCCATTTCTCGCAAGGCTTTTCGCCGACATACTGCCAGTTGTTCATCCAGCCGATCAAGATCTGTCGTCCATCGGGAGCATCCGACCAGGTTACACCTGCATAGTTATCGCGTCCATGATCCATCCATAAAGTCTTTTCCTGTCGGCTAGTAAAAGTTTTGCCATCAAAATCACCTACAAAATATTGAGTAGCAGAGCCGCCTGCAGGTCCGCCCGGGTTAATATTGACGATCAGTACCCATTTCGTCTCATCCGTTCCCTTTACTTTCAAAGGAATCAGGTCGGGGCATTCCCAAACACCATCGTGACTGCCGACACCCGTACCAAATTCGCTCATATAAGCCCAGTTGATGCAGTCCGGAGAATTATAAAGACGTATCACCTGCCCGGAAGCCAATGCCATGACCCATTTGCCCGAAGCTTCGTGCCAGAACACTTTCGGATCGCGGAAATCGCGGATGCCTGGGTTCTTTACTACCGGGTTGTGTTCGTATTTCGTCCAGGTACGTCCTTTATCCGTACTGTACGCAACGCCCTGCGACTCGACCTCTATCTCCTTTGCCTGCTCGATATCCGGATTATGATAGGTGAAGAAGGCCGCCAAAGGTGGATTCCCGGGGGTTCCGAAACCGGACGTATTTTTCCAGTCGACTACCGCGCTGCCCGAGAAGATATATCCCAGGCTATCAGGATAAAGCGCGATAGGCTGATGTTCCCAATATACCAGGTCTTTGCTGATAGCATGCCCCCAGTGCATCGGGCCCTAAACCGATGCTTCCGGGTAATGCTGATAAAAGAGATGATATTCTCCTTCGTAATAAACCATCCCGTTGGGGTCGTTCATCCAATGCTCTGCCGGGGTGAAGTGTATCTGCGGACGGTACTTTTCCTGATAGGAAACAGCGACCTCTTTTGCTGCCGGGTCTTTCTTTTCCTTTTCCGTACAGGCCGATAGTCCTACCACAACAGTTAACGCTACATATAATAATGATCTCATTTACTTGTGTTTTTATAAATAATCAGTTCCAGATAGAACGAAGCGTGTAGACTTCCAGATTTTTGACTTCAATATTATTTCCCCAGAAGTTAAAGCCCGTTTTGTTATCGGGGTTCGCTCTTCTTTCCATGGAATAAGAATAAGCGCCGCCATCAACATATACCTCGACAGAGGTTTTATCAAGGATTATATCGACAGAGATCTCCATACTGGTCATATCGTTCGGCGAATAAAAGACACCGTTTACCCGGTTAGAGTTCATATCGTAATCCAGCAGATTCTGCCCGTATAAACCGAGTCCGGCACTTGTTGCATGCGATAATTTCAAGGTGGTACGGATACGGAGGCAATCGGCGTTGTCGTAAGGTTTCAACATTGTGGTTGCCTGTTCTGCCGTCAGGTTCTTTCCCTATTCTTTCAGTGTCTGCAATGTTTCCAGCTCTTTTATCGGTTCGCTGAATAAACGGACACCGTCTTTCGTAGTCTTCAAAGAAAGACTTGTCGGCAACAGCATTGTTCCGTTGAAAGGCATTCCCGGATGAGAGATGCGTCCCCAACCGATCTGAATACGTCTACCGTCGCTTTCGGGTATGTTGGTAAATGTCTGGGCGGCATAGATAGAGCCGGTCGAGTAATAATATTTACCGGCTTCGGGTGTAAACTTCTTACCATCGAATGAGCCGATCATATACGTACCGGAAGCGCCGTACATCACCCATTTGGTGTTATTTTTATTTCCATCGACAGGCAGCTCGAACAGTTCGGGGCATTCCCAGAAACCGGTTACATGGCTCTGGAACGTCCAGTCTTTCAGGTTATCCGAGTTATAGATAGAATGGCCGTCGCGCTCATTAAGTACGAGTACCCATTTGTTGGACGGTTTGTGCCAGAAGACTTTCGGGTCGCGGGTGTCCTGGCTGTTCCACTTCGCTTTCGAGTCGATCACCGGATTAGACTGATATTTCGTCCATGTACGTCCTTTATCCAGGCTATAGGCGATGCACTGCACTTGTTTTGCTGGGCTATCGGCCGTATAGATAGCAACCATCGCCGGGTTTCCTTTCTTTCCAAATCCGGAAGTATTGTTGTAATCGATTACGGCGGAGCCGGAGAACATCGTTCCATGTTCGTCGGGATATAAAGCAATCGGCAATTCTTCCCAATGTATCAGGTCTTTACTTACGGCATGTCCCCAATGCATATTTCCCCAGTCGCGTTCGTAGGGATTATGCTGGTAAAAGAGGTGGTACTCGCCATCGTAATAAAGCAAGCCGTTGGGGTCGTTGTTCCATCCCCTTTTCTGGGTATAATGGATTTGCGGGCGGTTCGATTCCTTATACAGGCTATCCTGTCCGGCAAATTCGTCTGCCTGGTAAATCTTTGCCATGCCGGCATTATCCCCTTTATAAGAGATCGTGAGTTCTTTGTTCTTATATTGGGAAACGTCGCAGAATACCCAATAATCGGGAGTGGAAGGAGCCAGGCAGATATCAAAGGCTTGTGACGGCCGACCATCAGCATTCAGTGTCATCACAGCCCGGTCGACCTGATGAGAGACCGGAAGGTTTAAATACTTCTTCGTTATCTTCAGCTTAATATCTGCGGCATTTGCAACAAGGGCTAAGCTAAGCATAGCCCCTGTTATTGTCAATAATTTTTGATAATTCTTCATGTATTCCTGGTATTATTATTTGAGTAAATCCTTTCTTTTGCTTACCAACCGTAGTTTTGTTGGTATAATTTTTTGCTAAAATTAATCTGATTCTTTGGAATAGGGAAATACTCGTCTTTATTTTTGGTGAATTTAGCCTCACTCATATATGTACGGCGGGTTCTTTCCACTTCAAAATATTTATTGACTGTTTCAGCAGCGATTCCCCAACGAACCAGGTCGAAGAAGGTTGAACCTTCCTGCGACATTTCCAGACGACGCTTCCAACGCAATGCCTTGCGGGCAAAATCCTGCGTCCATTCCGGACAGTTTACACCCGGTTGATAAGCTGCAATATTGAATTTGCCGGTAGGATCGCCCTGCACATCGACTAACTTAGCCGTACTGTTAGCTGCTCTTTCGCGAATGGCATTGATCAGAGGAAGTGCCTCAGCCTGGCGTCCCAGTTCGATCAGCGCCTCTGCCTGCCACAACATCACATCGTCGTAACGGATAATATCGCGGTTCTTCGAGCTCGACATGAACGGAGAAGCGAAAGCGAAACAGGGGCAATCCGGCAAAACGGTTTCTTTCATAGACATGAAACTGCCGTAGGTATTCGGACCGCGTGTCCAGCTAGTTTCAAAGATAAACTCAGGATCATATTTATAAGGAGCACCTGGAATAGCGACGGTATGATTCAAACGCGGGTCAATATTCATAGCCAGCAGATCGTCGGCATTCTTTATATCATGGCTGTTGAATGTATCGAACAAAGGTAACCCCTTATCATCTGTCTGGAATGCATTCACCATATTCTGCGAAGGACTGTGGAAACCGCAGCAGCCATATTCCGGATTCAACGGATAGTTCAGCATGGCTCCCCAATCCAGACGTCCGCGCAAAGTACCGTCATTCACTGAAAACTGAACAGCGAATATCGATTCAGGACCGTTCTCCGTTTCACAAAGGAAGTTATTGGCAAAATCAGGAGCCAACGAATACTTGCCGGATAATCCCTGGCAAAGGGTCACTACTTCCTGCAATTTATTTTTATCGATATTGATCACTTCATGCTTCTCATTCTGTTCATAAGCAGCATACAGAAGGGCTTTTGCCAGATAAGCCTGCGCCATACCTTTGTTTGCCCGTCCCAGATCGTCATTCTTATCGGGCAAAGTTTCCATAGCAAAACGGAACTCTCCAATGATCATATCCCACAACTCTTTGTCGGTATATTCCACATTCGAGATATTGATATAATCGTCGGTGTTATCATTTTCATCGATCCAAGGCATTCGTTTAAACAGGATCTTCAGGTCGAAATAGAAGTTGGCAAGCAGGAAGCGCATCTCCGCTTCGCGGATTTTCTTCTTGGGATAAGCATCTTCCGAAATCTCATTGATACGCCCTAATGCATCGTTCACACGCGCAATAGCTATATATTCCGAATACCACTTCCGGTCCAGGTATCTATTATCGTCGCGTAGATAGACAAATGTTTCGAACATGTGGAAATCGCCCATGTCACCTGTACCGGCACCATCTTTATAAGCATCGCCGCTACATAAATCTCCGTATGGCCAGTACGCATTAACACCCTCTTGATAGTTATCGTTTCCCAGCATGGAATAAGCAGAGATAACCATCTTGTCTATATTATCCGCTGTATTCAGGTTATCAGAATCGGCTACTCCCTGGGGAGCTACGTCGAGGAAAGAGTCGCAAGACATCATCGGGAGTAATAAAGCTGCTCCAAAAGCTATATATTTTAAAGTTTTCATAATTGTAATCGATTATTAGAATGAAACATTAATACCGAACGTAAAAGCACGTGGCACAGGATAAGCGAAGTTAGGCGTTTCCGGATCGGCACCGGTAAAGGCATTGTCGCCCCATCCTTTCTTAATCGTCAGCAGATTCTGACCCGACAAGTAGAGACGGGCACTTTCTATACGTGCCGCTTTCATCCAACGATCCGGCAGGCGGTAGCCAAGCTCGAAATTGGCCAGTTTAAGGAAAGATGCATTCTCTATGAAATAAGTAGAACCACGCCCTTCATCATTTACATTGTTTGCCGAAACAGCCGGGATGGTAGAACCAGGATTATCGGGGCTCCATGCATCCAACAAACGACGGCCGTAATTCTGTCCGCCAAAGAATCCGAAGAAATCGGTAAAGCCTTTGATATCATTATAAGCATGCGAGCCAACCTGTCCGTTCCAGAACATGGAGAAATCGAAATTCTTCCAACCTATATTCACATTCAAACCATACAGGAACTTCGGATCTTCCACGCCCAGCCAGGTACGGTCTTCGTCGTTAATCTTACCATCGTCATTCAAATCTTTGTAGCGGATACAACCAACGCCTTTACCCGGTTGCTCTACATGATCGGCCACTTCCTGCGCGTTCTGGAAGATTCCGTCGGTAACATAACCAAAGAGAGATTTCCAGGGACGTCCCAGAATTGTCTGGTCGTTACCGTTACCCGGATAAGAGTTGATTACATCTTCCGGCAGTTTAGTGATCTTATTGCGATAGCTGGCAATATTACCGGTGATATTCAAATCCACTTCGCCTACTTTCTGGTTGTAAGTCAACATAAATTCAAATCCGCGGTTTTCCATGCTGGCGCCATTCACCCAACGGTCGCCACCAAAGCCCATTGTTGCGATATAAGGCGGTTTAACCAGGATATCGTCTGTTTTCTTGTAAAAATAATCGATTGATCCGGTAAACATCTGATTGAATACGCCGAAGTCGACACCCGCATTGTTCTGTGTGGTAGCTTCCCATTTCAGGTTCGGGTTAACGCGCTGTGTACGGATAAAGCCCGAAGGCAACTCACCCTGTCCTGCTC
>JAJPZM010000378.1 GCA_021204335.1 Parabacteroides sp.
AACAATCTGCTCTTTTATATTCATTTTACTAATTAACTGTGATATACTAATGTCTCTTTCCATTTCAAGGATTGTCTCAATATTCTTGATTATCCTTTTTATTTCATTGTTATTTATATTCTTAATTATTTTTACCACTTTCCAATATTTAGAATCCGCTAACTCCTAAATGGTTTTAGTAGATACAACTTCTGTCAAATACCTTAATAGCTATCCAAAGTTTCCATACCTGCCCTATAGTTCCGACCGTTTTTCCAAAGATATGCTTTAGCTTGTTTATAAACTGTTCTAGTCAGGCATGTTTCAAATTCCATTTCTTCTTAAACTCTAACTACATGAGAAACTTATAACTGTAGCTATAATTAGGCAAGCCTAATTATAGCTACCAAGAATTTTTATTTTCAACGATAAAACAGAGTTAATAAATTCCGCCTCCCAAAGCATGGTATAGACTAATAACTCCCTGTATCTCATCAAAACGGTCCGATGCAGCATCCAGTTCTGCCTGCAACAAAGTCTGACGTGCTGTCAGTACCTCCAGATAATTTTGTGAACTGTGTTTCATCAATAGTTCCGCACTACGCACTGCCGATGCAAGAGATGTGATTTGCTGTTCTTCAAGTTGCAATCTACCTCTTGCCGTCTGCCATTGTACCAAAGCATTGTTTACCTCCATACCGGCATCAAGAAGGCTCTGACGAAAAGACAGCACCGCTTCTTCCTGTTGTGCCTTGGCTACTTCCAGGTTTGCAATGTTCTGCCCCCTATTAAAGAGTGGCTGCACGAGTGAGCCTACGGCCGACAAGAGCCATTGGCCGGGATTGGTAATTGCAGCTCCCGCTGCATTGGTCCATCCGGCGGAACCACCCAGTGTAATTGACGGATAGAAAGCGGCTACAGCTTGGTTGGTGACATAGAACGCAGCGGCCAGTTCGGCTTCACTCTGACGTACATCCGGACGGCGCTGTAAAAGTTGTAAGGGAACGCCCACTAAAAGCGTGTCCGGAAAGAATTGGGTGTCAAGGGTTGATCGCTCAATGCTGGCCGAAGGTGTGCCAAGTAGCGCGGACAGAGAATTTTCCAACTCGGTAATCTGCCGTTCCAATGAAAGCAATGAGGCATCTACCGACAACTTGCTCGCTTCAGTCTGCGCAACCGCCATGTCAGTTGTTTGCCCGGCCCTTTTCAGAGCCTTCATTACCCTAAGATTCTCTGCCCAGTTTTCTGCCGTACGACGGGTGACTCCCAGTTGCTCATCCAGCATCAACAACATATAGTAGTTATTCGCGATAGTCGCTATAAGTTGCGTCTGCACGGCCTGCCGGTAAGCCTCATTCTGTCCCAGTACAGCACGAGCCTCACGCTTGGCATTGGTAAGTTTTCCAAATATGTCAATCTCCCAACTCGCTGAAACTGCCAAATCGTAACTTTTGGTTGTGTTACCATGCTCCGCCTTGCTAATCGTGCCTTGCGGGCTTAAATCAAGGGAAGGCAGATAAGAAAGCCGCGCCGACTTAAGAAGAGCTTCGGCCTCCTTGGCACGCAGGCGGGCAATACCCAGGTCAGAATTGTTGCAAAGCCCTTTCTCAATAAGGCTTTGCAGTTGCGAATCCGTAAAAAGTTCTTTCCACGATAGGTCTGCAATAGAGGCGGTGGTATCGGCAGACAAAGCCGGCTGATGATAAAGACTGTCAACAACCGACACATCGAGTCGTTTATAGGTCCGATAAATTGAACATGAACTCAATCCCACCGATAAACATATGCATATTATTATCTTTTTCATACACTCAAAATTATCTATATTCTGATTATTGATCTTTTTCTTCCAATTTGGGCAATTGACGTTCAGGCATGAAACGTTCCTGCAAATATTGGAACACGATGAACAGCACCGGTACGATAAAAAGCAGGGCAACCGTACCAATCAGCATACCGCCGACCGTACCCACACCAATAGAGATATTGCCGTTAGCTCCCACACCCGAAGCGAACATCAGAGGAAGCATACCAAAAATCATAGTCAGCGAGGTCATCAAAATCGGACGTAGGCGAACCTGGGCGGCTGACACTGCCGCCTGGGAGATGCTCATACCCTGACGGCGGCGTTCCGAAGCATACTCTGTAAGAAGAATCGCGGTCTTGGCCAGAAGCCCGATCAACATCAACAGACCGATTTGCAGATAAATGTTATTCTCCAGACCAAACATTTTGGCAAATAAGAAGCTACCGGTAAGACCGAACGGAACCGAGAGGATGACCGCAATCGGTACAAAAAGACTTTCGTAAAGAGCGCATAGTATCAAATAAATAAACACCACACAGATGACAAAGATAATAGTAGTGGAACTTCCCGTTGAAGCCTCTTCACGTGACATGCCGCCAAATTCATATCCATAACCGGCAGGAAGCGTTTCTTCCGCCACCTCACGCAATGCCTGAATAGCCTGCCCTGTACTATATCCGTCGGCAGGAATACCATTGACATTAATGGCCGAGAACAGATTGAAACGGGAGAGCGTTTCGGCTCCGTATACACGTGTCAGTTTCAAGTATTGTCCAACGGGAGTCATCTCCTCCTTATCATTCCGCACGAACATATTGTTCAGGGCCTCCGTATCCAGACGGTATTCAGGCGGAGCCTGCACCATCACCCGGTACAATTTGGAGAAACGGTTCATGTTGGATGCATAGTTACCGCCTATATAACCTGACAAGACAGAAAGTACATCGGATGGGGAAACCCCGTTGCGTTTACAGCGTGAGGCATCCACTTCCACCAGATATTGAGGGAATTTGGTATCAAATGAAGTAGTGGCACGTGCAATTTCAGGACGGGCATTCAGTTTGTCAATCATCTGCCGGGTTATGGAAAGCAGATCCTCTATCTTACCTCCCTTCTGGTCCTGTACATAAATCTCAAAACCACTGCTCACTCCATAACCCGGAATCATGGGCGGAGCGAAAACCATAATATCAGCCGAAGCTATGTCCGCTGTACGACGGTATATCTCAGATATCACAGAATTTATATCATCACCCTCTTCCGTGCGTTCACTCCAGTCCCGCAGGCGGACGATGAACATACCACTGGCCGCTCCCTGCCCGTTAATCATGGCGTTACCCGTAATCTTGGAGAACATGCGGATTTGCGGAATATCCTTGATACGGCCGTCAATTTCATTCATCACAAGTTTTGTCTCTTCCAGGTTACTTCCCGGAGAAGTACGCACGTCAATGAATACCGTACCCATATCTTCCTGGGGTACAAGACCGGTTTTGGTCGTCTTCATCAAGAAAAACAATCCGGCACCAGCCACTATCAACAACACACCGGTCAGCCATTTGCGTTTGACCATAAAGAACACCCCGCCCTTGTATTTCATCACGACACGATGGAAAGCTGTATCAAAGGCTATGTGAAAACGAGAGGAAAAACTCATCTTCTCCCCCTGCTTCACATCTCCGTGCGGAGTCATGATGAGCGCACAGAGTGCCGGGCTCAAAGTCATCGCATTAAGGAGGGAAATGCCCACCGCTACGGCCATCGTAAGACCGAACTGCGTATAGAATGTACCGGTAGTTCCTCCCATAAACGATACCGGAATAAATACCGCCATGAAGACAAAGGTCGTGGTGACAAGCGCGGAGGTGATACCTCCCATGGCATTTATTGTGGCCAAATAAGGAGACTTGTACCCTTCATCAAACTTTGCCTGCACGGCTTCCACCACCACTATGGCATCATCCACCACCGTACCGATTACCAATACCAATGCAAAAAGTGTCAGCATATTCAAGCTGAAACCCGCTACGGCAAGGAATGCAAATGTACCAACCAAAGAAACGATGATTGAAATGGCCGGTATGAACGTGGAACGGAAACTCTGCAAAAACACATAAACCACAAGGATTACAAGGATGATAGCCTCGAAAAGCGTCTTTACAACATTCTTGATAGAGGCATCAAGATAATCCTTCGTACTCATCAAATCGGCTATTTCCATACCTTTGGGAAGAGTTTCCCGGATATCCTCCACCACCTTATCAATTTCCTCGATAATTTCGTTCGCATTCGAGCCTGAAGTCTGGGCAATCATACAGTTAGAACCCGGATGGCCGTTCACCTCACCGATATAGGTATAGGTACTCGATCCCAATTCGATAGTGGCCACATCCTTCAACTTCAGCTCTTCGCCACTGGGAAGCGATTTGATGACCATATTCTCATAATCCTGTTCAAATTCATAACGGCCACGGTATTTGAGCACGTACTGGAATGTATTTTCCGACTCTGCCCCCAATGTACCGGTCGGAGCTTCAAGGTTCTGTTCATCAAGCACTTCTGTAATGTCGTCCGGAATCAGACCGTAACGTGCCATCTTTCCCGGATCGAGCCAGATACGCAGCGAATAGTCCGCTCCCATCACATTGACCTCACCCACACCCGCAATACGTGCCAGACGAGGTTCGATATTAATTTTCAGATAATTGTTAAGAAACTTCTCATCAAATGAGTTATCCGGGCTGTACAAGGCCAAAGCCTTGATATTACTGGTCTGGCGTTTACGCACGGTAACGCCGCTTCGCGTAACCTCGGCCGGAAGTAATCCCTGGGCGGAAGCGATACGGTTCTGTACGTTCACTGTCGCCATGTCCGGATCTGTCCCTTGACGGAAATAGATACGGATGTTGGCTGAACCGCTGTTAGTGGCTGAAGAGGTCATGTACATCATGTTCTCCACGCCATTCAGTGCCTCTTCCAGAGGAACAACGACACTCTTCTGTACCGTTTCGGCATTAGCGCCGGTATAAGTAGCCTGCACGCTTACCGTAGGAGGAGCAATTTCAGGGAATTGCTCGACAGGCAACTGGACAAGGCTGATGATACCCAATATAAGAATGACAACAGAAATGACTCCCGCTAAAATGGGTCTGTCAATAAAAATCCTTATTTTCATGGCGCAGCTTATTCGTTAGTAGTTGTATGAGTATCTATTTCCGTCCCCTCGCGTACAAGACCCGCGCCCTCTGCGATAATCACGTCGCCCGGAACCAGCCCAGACTCAACAATATATTCGGTCCCGTTATTCAGACGGAAAACCTCGACCGGAGCCGACTTGGCCTTACCATCAACCACTTTATACACGAAAACACGGTTCTGTAATTCATAGGTGGCAGCCTGCGGGATGGCAATCACGCTGTCCTGGTGTGAAGGGACGAATACTGTACCGCTACCGCCATTACGAAGCAGTTTATCTGGATTGTCAAATTCCGCACGAAGGCTCACCGCCCCCGTGTTTTCGTCAATGGTACCGCTTACGGCATTAATCTTACCTGAATGTGAATAAGCCTTGCCATTACTCAAAGTTAATTCCACATCGGGCATCCCGTCCATCGCTTTCTGAAGTGAGCCATATTGTTGTATCAAGTCCAATATCTGATTCTCATTCATGGAGAAATAGGCATATACCTTCTCGTCATCAGAAACGGTCACCAATGGTTCGGTAATACTGCTATTGACCAAGGCTCCCACGCGATAAGGGATCATGCTGGCAACTCCGTTTACGGGACTTTTTACCGTTGTATAAGACAAGTCATTACGGGCATTGGTCTCCTGGGCCCGGACTTGGGCAAGATTAGCCTGGGCCTCGGCCAAAGAGTTGCGTGCCGTCTGGAGATCAAATTCCGAAACGACATTTTCCTTGAACAGTTCTTCCTTGCTTTCGGCCGTGAGTTTAGCCGTGGCCAGACGGGATTCCGCGCTTTTTACATTAGCGATTGCCGTTTCAAGTGCCGCCTTATAAGGAACCTGGTCAATAATAAACAAAACCTGTCCCTTCTTTACAGGATCTCCTTCATTCAGAAGGATTTCCGTTATGATACCGCTTACTTGCGGACGTATCTCGACATGCTGTCGTCCCCGCAGACTGGCCGTATATCCGGTTTTAAGTGTCCTATCACTAAATTCCACACGCAGTATCTTGTACTTGGCACCCGCCTCTTGTTGTGGCTTCGGGTTACATGAAGACAATAGCATCAATGCTGATAATAAAATGAAGATGCCTTTCATTTCTCCGTTTATTTATGGTTATTGAATGAATATATAAAATCTACAAAACGAATGAAGGCAAAACTAAAAAGATTTTATATACGCTCTAAGAATGTGTTGATAAACGACGGAAATATGTTGACGAATGACAATAATCCGCCTTTTGAGGAATGAAATCAAAGAATTATCTTTGCAGAAACAATCCATTGTGTTTTCAGCTATCCTCTTTTAAAGATAAACAATACATGCCGATGCTTTTAAAAATTAAGAAAAACAGGAAAAAGGATACGGTCGAGCATACCGCCGCCATATACCCCAAGATAACCATTTATGTGGACCTGCTCTTTTACTTGGTCATACTTCCACTGATCATCATGCTCGTCCCGATAGGCAAATGGTTTGTCACCCAGCCAATATTTGTCGTAACACTGATTGTATATATCTATTTGCTCTACTTTGTTTACCGCAAAGTAAATCTTCCTTCCTTGTTCATACGCAAAAAATACGGATATATCATACTGGTACTTGCACTGCTGATACTCATTACCGAACTGGTGACGCATTTCCCCCTGCCGGAAAACGCCAACTCCAAACTCCCGCTGGAATTTCGCCGCCATCTCCATTCCCAAACCGTGTGGTTTTTCTTTCTAATCATTTCCGGATTCGGGCTGGCCATCGAAGTCATTTTTGAACTTTTCCGCCAAATGCTTGCCCGCCAGGAAATGGAGGCCGAGAAAAACCGCGCCGAACTGGCCATGTACAAGGCGCAGATAAACCCGCATTTCCTTTTCAACACGCTCAATACCCTATACGGTTTGGTCATTACCAAATCTGACCAGACAGAATCGGCTTTTGTCAAGTTCTCCAATATTCTCAGGTACATGTATCACAATGCTTCTGTTGAAAAGATTGACATTGAAAGTGAACTGGAATACATCCGCCAATATGTCGAATTGCAACAACTAAGACTCAACCATCATACGAAGGTGATATTCGAAAGCCATACAGATCAGGAGAGCGTAAAAATACCGCCTATGATTTTGATTACATTTGTGGAGAACGCATTCAAATACGGGACATCTTCTTCCGAAGACTGCACTATACTCATACGAATCATCGTTGAAGACGGAACTTTGTTTTTCAAAACATGCAATTCTATAATGAGGGAGGAAGAACAGGACACTCCTTCTATCGGAATAGAAAACTGTCACAAACGTCTCAGGCTACTGTATCCGGAACGTTTTACCCTGCTCACGGAAAGAGACAAGAAAAGAAATGAATTCAGAACAAAATTAACCATACAACTTTCATGAGAAAGATTAGCTGCATAGCAATAGACGACGAGCCCATCGCGTTACTTGTCATCAAACGGTTCTGTGAGAGAAAAGGAAACATGGAGCTTACTTCTTTCTGCGAGCCCCGCATCGGGCTGAAAGAAATAGTCCGAACTAAACCGGATTTAGTGTTCCTGGATATTGAGATGAACGGTTTGAGTGGCTTGGATGTGGCAAAGGCGCTTCCTGAAAAATGCACGCTTGTTTTTACCACTGCCCATGCCAAGTATGCCCTCGACGGATTCAACCTCGACGCTGTGGATTTCCTACATAAGCCCATCGCTTACGAACGTTTTGAAAGGGCTGTGGAAAAAGCGATGTTACACATCAAGGCAAATGAGGACGGGACAACTCATGATGTCATACAAGACACAATCGTGGTAAAACAAGATTACAGCAGCATAAATATACCTATTTCTGACATCTTCTATATTGAAGCTTTGGAGAATTATAGTAAAATATTCCGTTTAAACGGGGGAACAATCATCTCACGCCTTAATATTAAAGCAATTCATAAAATGTTACCCCAAAAACAGTTCATAAGAGTACACCGTTCCTTTGTTGTTCCAATAAATAAGATACAACAATTTTCTAAACAGGAAATACATCTGATCAGACTTAACAAACCCATTCCCGTAGGAAGAAGTTATGCTAAAGAAGTATCCGGCATCCTTTTACAAAATGAGTGACAATAAGAACTCTCCTCCTCATGTAAAATAACTGAATCACACTTATTTAGGATAAAAAGTGGTAATTTAAATTTGGTCCGTATTATTCACATCTACCATAAGAACGAGTATCAGAAGTATGTACTAAATCAATATTGGTATTCAAACATATGGATTA
>JAJPZM010000390.1 GCA_021204335.1 Parabacteroides sp.
TGTATAAAAATCAATAATATAATTTACATCATATATAAGCAAAGCCGTTGCGGATAAAATCAGAGGCTGCCGACGAATTGGGTGATGAAGCATACGTGATAGGCGGTTTTGTCAGGGATATATTTTTATACCGTCCATCAAAAGATATAGATGTAGTTGCTGTAGGCAGCGGCATCGAGTTGGCAAAAGCTGTAGCAGCTAAGTTAGGGAAGAAAACGCATCTGTCTGTGTTCAAGAACTTCGGGACGGCACAAGTGAAGTCGGGTGACCTCGAGATCGAGTTTGTCGGTGCCCGGAAAGAGTCGTACAACCGCGACAGCCGTAAACCTATTGTGGAAGACGGCACGCTGGAAGACGACCAGAACCGGCGTGACTTCACGATCAATGCCCTGGCTCTTTGCCTAAATAAAGAACGTTACGGAGAATTGGTAGATCCTTTCGGAGGGTTGGACGATATGGATAATCTGATTATCCGAACCCCTCTTGATCCGAACATCACCTTCAGCGACGATCCGTTGCGCATGATGCGTGCCGTTCGTTTTGCTTCCCAGCTTGGTTTTTTCATCCATCCCGAAACGTTTGAAGCCATAGAACGCAACAAGGAGCGCATCTCCATTATCTCGAAAGAGCGGATTGTGGACGAGCTGAACAAGATCGTCCTGTCGCCTAAACCTTCTATCGGTTTTGAACTGTTGGATAAATGCGGCTTGCTACAATTAATCTTTCCGGAACTTTGTGCCTTGAAGGGGGCGGAGACAAAGGAAGGAATCGGACATAAGGATAATTTTGCCCATACCCTAATGGTGTTGGATCGCCTGAGTAAAACGACGGATAACCTGTGGCTCCGCTGGAGCGCTATTTTTCACGATATAGGAAAGCCTGCCACGAAACGCTTTGATCCGCGTTTGGGCTGGACGTTTCACAATCATAATTTTATAGGTGAACAGATGCTGCCGGGTATTTTCCGCCGAATGAAGTTGCCTATGAATGAGAAGATGAAGTATGTGCAGAAAATGGTTACGCTTCACATGCGCCCGATTGCCCTGGCCGATGACGAAGTGACGGATTCTGCTATCCGTCGCCTTCTTTTCGATGCCGGCGACGATATTGACGATCTGATGAAACTTTGCGAAGCGGATATCACCAGCAAGAACCCGGAGAAAGTGCGCCGTTTTCTGAATAACTTCCGCTTGGTTCGCGAAAAGCTTGCCGAGATAGAGGAGAAGGATCGGGTACGCAATTTCCAGCCCCCTGTTTCAGGCGAAGAGATCATGGAAACTTTTGCTCTTCCCCCTTCACAGCCGGTAGGAGTCATCAAGGAAGCCATAAAAAATGCTATCCTGGACGGAGTTATACCTAATGAGCACGAAGCCGCCTATCAGTTTATGTTGGAGCGGGCGGCAAAGATGGGATTGAGGCCGGTAAAATAATTTTGTCTTTTTAGTGTTAAGGGGCGGTGATGCCCCTTTCGCTTATGTTACTTTTTACCAAAATTCCCTCATCTTTTTTTTAGTTACGAAATAAATCCTATCTTTAGGGTCTCAATTCATATTTTGTAAAATTAATATCATCATGAAAAACAGAAAGCTAAGAATGGGAATGGTTGGCGGAGGCAGTGATGCGTTTATCGGTGCGATTCATCGTCGTGCAGCCTTTATGGACAACCAGATTGAATTAGTTTGCGGATGTTTCAGCGTAGACCCTGAAATCTCCAAGAGTTCCGGACTCTCTTATTTCTTGCCGGAAGATCGCATTTACGCTACTTACCAGGAAATGTTCGAACACGAAATGACGTTGCCGGAAGGTGAACGGATGGACTTTGTGACTATCGTAACACCCAACCGCTGGCATTTCGAACCGGCTATGATGGCTCTGGAAAGAGGCTTCCATGTTGTGGTGGATAAGCCGATGACTTTCTCGCTCGAAGAAGCCAAACTGCTTCAGAAAAAAGTAGAAGAAACCGGACTCGTATTGGCGCTTACCCATGTCTATTCCGCCTATCCGGCAGTGAAAGAGATGAAAGCACGTATCGCCCGAGGCGATCTGGGCAAACTGCGTCGTGTATATGTGGAATACCTGCAGGGATGGCTTTCCGACCGGATCGAATTGCTGGGCGGAAATAATGCCGGATGGCGTACCGACCCCAAACGCTCTGGGAAAGCTGGTTGCATCGGCGATATAGGCACGCATGCCTGGCATCTGAGCGAATATGTGACAGGACTGAAGGTGCTCGAAGTTTGTGCCGACCTGAACGCTTTCGTGCCCGGCCGTCCGATCGACGACGATGGAGCCGCTTTCCTTCGCTACGAAAACGGTGTTGTCGGAACGCTTACAGCTTCGCAGGTGGCTGCCGGTGAAGAAAATAATATCCGTATCCGTATTTACGGAGATAAAGGCGGGTTGGAATGGCAACAACAGGAACCGAATACCGTATATGCCAAATGGACGGATAAACCGACCGAAGTGATCCGTATGGGTAACAACGGTTTTATCAGCGATACGGCTAAGATGAATACCCGTACGCCTGGCGGTCATCCCGAAGGTTTTATCGAAGCGTTTGCTAATATATACAGAAACTTTGCCCATACCGTAATGAGCATTCAAAAAGGAGAGAAGCCCTGCGAGGAATGTCTGGACTTCCCTACTGTTTACGACGGTGTAAGAGGTATGCAGTTTATTGAAACGATGGTGGAAGCCGGTTACGATGAAAATGTGAAATGGCAAAAGTGGCTGGATTGAAATTGCATATCACAGAAAAACGAATATTACAATTATTACAATGAAGTTAAAAATGTTAGCCTGCTGTTGCTCCCTGATCGGAGTGACAGCATTCGCTCAGAAAAATGAGTGGAAAGATCCGAATGTAAACGAAGTAAATCGAGCCCCGATGCATACGAATTACTTCGCGTATGAAACAGAAGATGCAGCGTTGAAAGGATGCAAGGAGTCTTCCGATAATTTTATGTCCTTGAACGGTACCTGGAAGTTTAACTGGGTAAAGGATGCCGATGCCCGTCCGACTGATTTCTATCAGGCGAACTTCAATGATAAGGGGTGGGCGAATATGCCTGTTCCGGGACTTTGGGAACTGAACGGCTTTGGAGATCCGATCTATGTGAATGTCGGTTATGCCTGGAGAAATCAGTTCAAGAATAATCCTCCCGAAGTGCCGGTCGAAAACAATCATGTTGGTTCTTACCGCAAGGAAATTGTAGTGCCTGCCGATTGGAAAGGCAAAGAAATCTTTGCTCATTTCGGTTCGGTAACTTCCAATATGTATCTGTGGGTAAACGGCCAGTATGTAGGTTACAGCGAAGATAGCAAGCTGGAAGCCGAGTTTAATCTGACCAGATATCTGAAACCAGGCAAGAACCTGATCGCTTTCCAGGTGTTCCGCTGGTGCGACGGTACCTATCTGGAAGACCAGGACTTCCTGCGCCTGTCGGGAGTAGGACGCGATTGTTATCTGTATGCCCGCAATCCGAAGTATATTCAGGATATCCGTGTAACTCCGGATCTGGATGCCCAGTATAAGGATGCTACATTAAATATTGCCCTGAACCTGAACGGCAGTGGTGCTGTTGACGTGAAACTGCTGGACAAACAAGGCAATCAGGTAGCAACAACAACATTGAAAGGTTCCGGTAAAGTAACGGCCGATATGGCAGTTGCCAATCCGTTGAAATGGACGGCCGAAACGCCTAACCTGTACACTTTGGTGGCTACCATGAAAGAGGGCAATAAGGTGCTGGAAACTATCCCGGTAAAGGTAGGCTTCCGTAAGATCGAACTGAAAGGCGGCCAGATCCTGGTAAACGGTCAACCGGTTCTGTTCAAAGGTGCCGACCGTCACGAGATGGATCCCGACGGTGGTTATGTCGTTTCCTGCGAACGTATGTTGCAGGATATCAAAATCATGAAAGAATATAACCTGAATGCTGTTCGTACCTGCCATTACCCGGATGATAATCTGTGGTACGACTTGTGTGATGAATACGGTATTTATGTGGTTGCCGAAGCCAACGTAGAATCTCATGGTATGGGTTACGGTGAAGAAACATTGGCTAAGAATCCGTTGTATGCTAAAGCACATTTGGAACGTAACAAGCGTAATGTACAACGCGGTTTCAACCATCCGGCTATTATTTTCTGGTCGTTGGGTAACGAAGCCGGTTTCGGTCCGAACTTTGAAGCGTGCTATACTTGGATCAAGAATGAAGATAAGGGCCGTGCCGTTCAATATGAACAGGCTCGTACAAATGAATTTACCGATATTTATTGCCCGATGTATCGCGATTATAAGGGATGCGAGGAATATTGCAAAGGCAATATCGACAAGCCGCTGATCCAGTGCGAGTATGCCCATGCAATGGGTAACTCACAGGGTGGATTTAAGGAATACTGGGATCTTATCCGTAAATATCCGAAATTTCAGGGCGGTTTTATCTGGGACTTCGTAGATCAGTCGTTGCGCACGAAAAAAGATGGTGTGGAAATCTACGGCTATGGTGGCGACTTTAACCGTTATGATGCTTCCGACAACAACTTCCTCGATAATGGTTTGATCAGTCCTGACCGCAAGCCGAATCCTCACATGCACGAAGTGGGCCATATCTACCAGTCTATTTGGGTAACTCCTTCCGATCTGGCAAATGGCGTTGTAAGCATATACAACGAAAACTTCTTCCGCGACTTGAGCGGTTACTATGCCGAATGGGAATTGCTGGCAAACGGCGAAGTTCTCCAGACAGGTATGATCAATGACCTGAATGTTGCCCCGCAGCAGACTAAACAGGTAAAACTGAATTATAGCACAGAAGGTATCTGTAAATGCAAGGAACTGCTGCTGAATATCTCTTTCAAACTAAAAAAAGCAGAAACGATGCTTCCTGCAGGATATGCTGTTGCCAAGAATCAGTTGGTGATCCGTCCGTACGAAGCTCCGGAAATGAAGTTGGCAAATGTTGAAAAAGTAAATATCGCAACGGTTACACCGACAGTGAAGGATAACGATTATGTTTATCTGATCGTTACAGGCGAAAACTTCCGTATTGAATTCAACAAGCAAGACGGATTCCTTTGCAAGTATGATGTAAACGGTCAGGCTTTGATGGACGAAGGCGGTAAACTGACTCCGAACTTCTGGCGTGCCCCGACCGATAATGATATGGGTGCCGGCTTGCAGAATAAATATGCAGTCTGGAAACAACCGGGATTGAAGCTTACATCTCTGACAAATAAGATTGAAAACGGCCAGGTTGTAGTAGATGCTGCCTATACGATGGATGCCGTATCGGCTAAATTGTACCTTACATATATTATTAATAATGTAGGAGCTGTTAAGGTAACGCAGAAAATGGTTGCCGACAAGTCTGCCAAAGTATCGGATATGTTCCGTTTCGGTATGCAGATGCAGATGCCGAAAGAAATGGCACAGATCAAATACTACGGTCGTGGACCTTGGGAAAACTATTCGGATCGTAATAACGTAACCGACCTGGGTAAATATTGCCAGACGGTAGACGAACAATTCTACTCTTGTATCCGTCCGCAGGAAACCGGAACGAAAACCGATATCCGCTGGTGGAATCAAACCAATAAGGGTGGCAATGGTTTGCAGTTTGTTGCCGAAGCTCCGTTCTCGGCTTCCGCTCTGAATTATTCAATCGAGTCGCTCGACGACGGTGCGGAGAAAGATCAGAGACATTCCGAACTGGTTCAGAAAGTGGACTATACCAATATGTGTATCGATAAAGTACAAATGGGATTAGGTTGCGTCAACAGCTGGGGCGCACTGCCTTTGGAAAAATATCGTTTGCCTTACGGCGATTATGAATTCACATTTATCATGACTCCGGTACACTCGAGCCTGTAAGGTTCTGAAAATTATTAAAAAAGCATAACCGACTTCCTAATAACGTTAAATAGGTCGGTTATGCTTTCTTTATATTAAGGAAAATGCTACTTTTATTGCCAATTTTTAAATCTAATCTTAGGCTAAGTGTAAATTTGATTACCATAAAAACAGATGGCTGCTAACAAAAATTCTAATAGATATTCATCAAACCCGAAGAAGAATTTCTTTAAAGGAAAGACTTTCATACTTCTGTTGGGTCTTCTTTTAGGTGCCGGTGTTATGATTCTGGCATATAATACATCCGTTTATTTTTCTTCCGATGAGTCCTGCATGATGTGCCATGTGCATCCGCATGTGGAAAACAGTTGGAAACTCTCCAAACACGTAAATAACGGGAGTGGAGTGAAAGTGCATTGCGTCGACTGTCACCTTCCGCCTAAAAACAATACTTGGGACCATTATACGGCAAAAGTCAAATTGGGACTGAAAGATGTATGGTCGTACATGACCAAAGACAGTGCCGATTTCGACTGGGATACAAAGTCGGAACTGGAGCATGCCGTTAAATATATCCCGAACGAATCATGTAAAGAATGCCACCAGAACCTGTTCCCCGAGGGAATTACGAACGACGGTATCACTGCGCATCTTTATTATGATGAAAATGAAAAGAAACTGGATTTGCAATGTATCAGTTGCCACCTGGATGCAGGACATTATAACCCGAACTATAATCACTCGAAGATGACGGGTGTTCCGGGTATGGCTTCCGGCTCAGGTGCAGTAGATACAAGTTTATATTATAAGGAACCGGCTGTGGTGACAAGCTTTACCGATTATGTGGAGCAGATACCCGGCACTCCGGTTTCATTCAAAATGGTTGCCGTCCCCGGCGGAACATTCAAAATGGGTAGTACCCCGAAAGAACCGTTCCACAAACCGGATGAGGCTCCTGTCCGCAACGTAACAGTCAGCCTGTTCTTTATGGCGGAAGTGGAAGTGACCTGGGATCAATACTGGGCATTCTACGGCAGTACTATGAGTGAAGGACGTACTCCGCCCGAAACGGTATATGCCAATAACAGCAATCCGAATGTAGATGCTATATCCGGTCCGACTCCTCCTTTCGGCTTCCCCGATCAGGGTTGGGGTGGTGGCGACCGTCCGGCTATCACGATGACACATTATGCGGCTGAAATATTCTGTCAGTGGTTGTCGAAGAAAACAGGGAAGAAATATCGTTTGCCGACCGAAGCTGAATGGGAATATGCAGCCCGTGGCGGTACGGAGACACCCTACTTCTTCTCCGGCAGTCCGAAAGACTTCTCGGATCAGGGCTTCTGGCGTAAGTTCTTTGATGCAAAGACCGACAGTATCAGTTCGTATGTGATCTACAGTAAGAACAGCAATAATAAGACACAGGAACCGGAGCTGGTGAAAACCAATCCGTTCGGGTTAAAAAATATGTTGGGTAATGTCATGGAATACTGTGCAGATAAATATGATCCCGAAGCTTACGGCAAAGGGGGAGATGCTGCCACGAATCCATTGGTTACCGAGGGTACGGAATGGGTAGTGCGTGGTGGCAATTATACGTCCGATGCCGCCGATTTGCGTTCGGCTGCCCGCGATTATACCAAACATGATGCATGGTTGAAGACCGACCCGCAGCAGCCTAAGAGTATCTGGTGGTATTCAGACATACGCGGTATAGGTTTCCGCGTGGTATGCGAACCGGATAATTCATTGAAGTAATGAGTTTGTGTGAAATAATATCAATTCTTTAAATTTGCTATATCATGAAAAAAGAAAACAGTATCAGTAGAAGATCATTTTTAAAAAGCACAGCTATGGCCGGTGCACTGGGTGCAATCGGTACAGGTGGTGCAGCCAGTGTTGTTTTAACCTCTTGTGACGGTGGAAGCAAAGCGAATGCTTTGAAACCGTTGAAAGACCCCGGAACATATTATATTCCCGAATTGCCGGATATGGCGGCCGACGGGAAAGAACTGAAAGCCGGTGTTATCGGTTGCGGCGGACGTGGTTCGGGTGCGGCTTTTAACTTTTTAGCTGCTGCTAATGGTGTAACAATTACTGCTCTGGGTGATACATTCCAGGAAAAAGTAGATGAACTGGCCGGTCAATTGAAAAAAGATAAGAATATAGACATACCCGCCGACAAGCGTTTTGTCGGTCTGGATGCTTATAAACAAGTAATAGATAGTGGGGTAGATATGATTATCATTGCTACTCCTCCTGTGTTCCGTCCGGTACATTTCCAATATGCAACGAAAAAGGGTAAACATTCATTCCTTGAAAAGCCTATCTGTGTAGATCCTGTTGGCTATCGTACGATTATGGCGACAGCTAAAC
>JAJPZM010000176.1 GCA_021204335.1 Parabacteroides sp.
ATTCTGTGGTAAGAAAATTATGAAAATAAAAAGAGAACCAATCATAATGCTTTTTTTCTTACCTTTGCAATAGTAACTTATAAAATACAATAATATGACAGCAACGGAAATGGAAGTTCGGAAAGCATTCCTTGCCCGCGAAATATTAAACATCGATAATATGGATTTGCTGGACAAGTTGCAAAAAACTTATGTCCGACTTAAAAATAAGTTGGAGAAAGAGGAAAATACTATTAGTAAGGAGGAAATTCTTGCAGGAATCGATGCGGGATTGCATGAGGTAAAATTAACTATGGATGGAAAACTAAAACCTAAAACTGCAAGAGACTTTTTAAATGAACTTTGATATAATAGTTAAACCAACTTTTCAGCGAGAAGCAAAACGCTTGTCCAAGCATTATATTTCATTTAAATCTGATTTTGCTGCGCTTATTGGTGAATTGGAGCAAAACCCTCAATTAGGAACGGATTTAGGCAATGGGCTTCGTAAAATTCGCATGAAAATAACATCAAAGAATAAAGGAAAAAGTGGTGGTGCTCGTATTATAACGTTTACAGTTATTACTTCAGAGCAAAACGCAACATTGAATCTTGTTTATATCTATGATAAGGCAGAGTGGTCTTCCATTTCAGAAAAAGAAATAAGGCTGTTATTAAAAAAGAATGGTTTATTATGAGTTCCGGCTTAATAATGAAAACTTAAAACGTCCCGGTTTTTTTGATGCCGGAACGTTTTTATGCTTAAAATACCTGCATCGCATTCTTAACGGTTGTAACTCCTATCAGCCGGTCATACTGCGTTCCCATCGGGCGGTAATAGACGTAAATACTGTATTCGTTTTCAGTCTGATAGTAATTGCCTTCTATCGGGCCCGTTTCGCCGACGGTCTCGCCATTCGGGACAAACAGGTATTGGTAATTGTAACTGCCTTGCTTCAATAATACGGCTTTCTCATATTGGTGGGTATCAAAGTTATACCCTATTTTACTTTTCTCGTCCAATACGTTATGGAATAATTCTCCGTTCAGATAAACGCTGCCGTCGAGGAACGGATCGCAAGCCAAGGTGAAATGCACGATACAATAATCGGCTTCCGTATCCGGGTCGTCGCAACTGCTGCAACGGATGAAGAAGCGGCCGTCTTGATCCTGGTCATATTGATAAGTTTGATCGCAACGCTTATGGTCGGTCATTAATTCGATATTGTAATAGGGGTTATGATATGAAATGCTTTCAATATGCATGCCATTGTACTTGGTGCTCAGAAACTCCATGCGGCGGTATTCGTTTCCGGCAGGGAAGATCAGGTTGCGGTTATAGGTGTAGGAGATTTGATTATCCTGAATAGCCATGGGTTGCAAGCCTGAAACGGCGTTGTCGCGACGGTTATCCTGATAGACAAATATCTTTAGATCGGTCTGCGGATAGGGAATCGGAAAGTTCTTGTTGTCGATCGTGAAGCTTACCTGCTGGTGACTTTGGTTGGTGTCGATATCCGTATTCCCACTAACGGATGCGGAAATGCCGACCATGGGTTCGACTACCGAAAAACAAGCCGTAAGGACGATCTGATCCGGAATGTCCTCGTTGTAAACCTGTACGGCATAATTTCCTGATACCTTGAACTGGATGTCTTCGTTCGGTAACAACAGATTGTAGTTCGTGTACAGCGTTGTCGTGTTAATGGAATTCGCGAAGTCATCTATCGTTAATCCTTGAAAACCACTCATATATTGAATGGGAGAGAGGATCGACTTTTGCCAGTTGGCATCGCAGTGGATGATGGAGTAGGAATAGCGGACGCCACCCTGCTCCAACGCATCGAAATTGATCTGGATCTGCTGATCGCCGTTCAACTCGATATAAGGCTCGGGAATTAATTCGCCAGCCACCTTCACTTGGAGGGTTTTTATCAACTTGCTGTTAACGTCGGTAAAGTACGACTGCTGTGCATTAATCGGCATCAGAGCGGCACAGAACAGCAAAAATAGAAGACATTGTACTCTCATTTTCATTTATCTTTCTTAGATAGTGCAAAATTATGGAATTATTTCTTTATTTATTTCCTTCTTCCTGCTTTAAAGCATAAAAATTTATGTACTTTTGCGGGAAAATTACATATAAACAATTTTAGTTGTATCATGGCAAATGTGATTAAGATTAAAAAGGGTTTAGACATTAATCTGAAAGGCAAAGCCTCGGATGTACTGTTAAACGCCGGGAAAA
Organism: Parabacteroides sp.; assembly: GCA_021204335.1. Lineage (GTDB taxonomy): Bacteria > Bacteroidota > Bacteroidia > Bacteroidales > Tannerellaceae > Parabacteroides. The sequence goes on from JAJPZM010000176.1 coordinate 2,228, forward strand.
GCGACAGCTACGCGATCGTTCCCGACTATTATAACGGTATTACCCCCAAAGTTGTTGCCAAAGTAGGAGAAAAAGTCAAAGCCGGTTCTGTATTGATGATCGATAAGAACCGCCCGGAGATCAAGTTTGTTTCGCCCGTCAGTGGTGAAGTAACTGCCGTAAACCGAGGAGAGAAGCGTAAAGTGTTTAGCATCGTTGTTAAGCCGGACGCGCAGATCGAATACGAGGATTTCGGTAAGAAAAATGTGTCTTCGCTGAAAAGCGAAGAGGTAAAAGAAGCACTGCTCAATGGGGGTATGTGGCCTTTTATCAAACAGCGTCCGTACGATATCGTCGCTACGCCGACAGATGAACCGCGCGATATTTTCGTGTCGGCTTTCTATTCTGCTCCGCTGGCTCCGAACTTCGACTTCATCGTGAAGGGACAAGAAGCTGATTTCCAGACCGGGTTGGATGCGCTGGCAAAATTGACCAAAGGGAAAGTGTATGTCGGCGTTCGTAAAGGTTCTACCGTAAATGCGAAAGGTGTAGAAGTAGTTGAGTTTGAAGGACCGCATCCTGCAGGAAATGTAGGCGTGCAGATCAATCAGATCAAGCCTGTGAATAAGGGCGAAGTGGTTTGGACGGTTAATCCGGCCGATGTGATCGTGATTGGACGCCTGTTCAACAAAGGCGTTGCCGATTTCAGCCGTCTGGTTGTCTTGGCCGGTTCCGAAACCTCAGAAAGAGGATACATCAAAACGATTTCCGGTTGTACGATCAATAGCCTGGTTGCAGGAAAGATTCTGGAAGGGAAAGAACATATCCGTATTATCAGCGGTAACGTACTGACCGGAATGAAAGTGCAGAAAGATGATTATCTGGGCGCTTACGATAACCAGGTAACGGTTATCCCGGAAGGAGACGACGTGGATGATTTCTTTGGCTGGACTACTCCGGGATTCGGAAAGTTCAGTGTAAGCCACTCTTATTTCAGTTGGTTGGCTCCGAAAAGCAAAGAGTATGTGATTGACGCCCGCATCAAAGGTGGTAAACGTGCCATGATCATGTCTAACGAATATGATAAAGTATTCCCGATGGATATTATGCCCGAATACTTGCTGAAAGCCATTATCGCTTTCGATATCGATAAGATGGAAAACCTGGGTATCTACGAAGTGGCTCCCGAGGATTTTGCTCTTTGTGAATTTGTTGACACGTCCAAGATCGAAATTCAGAAGATTGTTCGTCAGGGATTGGATCTGTTATACAAGGAAATGAATTAATAACATAAAAAATTAGAATACATTGAAAGCGTTAAGGAATTACCTCGACAAGATTAAGCCTAACTTTGAGGAAGGCGGAAAGCTGGCGATGTTCGGTTCCGTATTCGAAGGTATTGAAACATTCTTATTTGTTCCGAATACGACTTCGAAGTCGGGCGTGCATATTCACGACTCTATCGATTCAAAGCGTACCATGACAGTAGTTATCATCGCTTTGTTGCCTGCTTTGCTTTTTGGTATGTACAATGTAGGTTACCAGCACAATCTGGCTGTTGGTGCCGATCCGGGATTTTTGATGACATTCATCTTCGGTTTCCTGGCTGTACTACCTAAGATTATTGTTTCGTATGTGGTAGGTCTGGGTATCGAGTTTGCTGTTGCCCAGGTGAAGAAAGAAGAAATTCAGGAAGGTTTCCTGGTTTCAGGTATATTGATCCCGATGATCGTTCCTGTCGATACTCCGCTGTGGATGATTGCTGTGGCTACGGCTTTTGCAGTTATTTTTGCTAAGGAAGTATTTGGTGGAACAGGTTACAACGTGTTTAACGTTGCATTGGTTACGCGTGCATTTTTATTCTTCGCTTATCCGGCAGCCATGTCAGGCGACCAGGTTTGGGTTCGTACGGCTGATACGTTCGGTATCGGAGCAGGCACAGTGGTTGACGGTTTCTCCGGAGCAACTCCTCTGGGACAGATCTCCATTGCTGCGAAAGATTCTTTCCATGGAATCGTAAATGTGATCGGCGAACCGGTTTCTACCTGGGATGCATTTATCGGACTGATACCCGGTTCTATCGGTGAAACATCCGTACTGGCAATCCTGATAGGTGCTGTTATCTTATTATACACCGGTATAGCAAGTTGGAAGACAATGATTTCTGTGTTTGTCGGTGGAGCTGTGATGTCTGTCATATTTAATATGATCGGAACCACCGTATCTATGGATACTTCTGTTTTGGATCAGTTGTTCCTGGGTGGTTTTGCATTCGGTGCTGTATTTATGGCAACCGACCCTGTGACATCTGCACGTACTGAAACCGGTAAATATATCTATGGTTTCCTTGTGGGTGCCATGGCGATTATTATTCGTGCGTTGAACCCCGGTTATCCGGAAGGTATGATGCTTGCTATCCTGTTGATGAACGTATTTGCTCCGCTGATCGACTATTATGTAGTGGGAGCAAACATTAATAGAAGAATCAATCGTGTAAAACTGGATAAATAAGAAGGAGTATGGCGACTAAGAAATTTAAATGTAAAGTTTGCGGCTACATCCACGAAGGAGACAAAGCTCCGGATGTATGTCCTTTATGTGGAGCCCCTTCTTTGGATTTTGAAGAGATTGAACCGGAAAAGAAAGGTGGTATGAACAGAGATAGTAATGCATATACTATTATATATGCATCTGTAATGGTTCTTTTGGTGGCTGTTGTGTTGGCATTCACTTCACAATCATTGAGAGGCTTCCAGAAAAAGAATGAAGAAAACGATAAGCGTCAGCAAATTCTGCGTTCAATCAATGTATCGGTTCCCGCCAACCAGGCTGAAGCTAAATACAATGAATTGATTAAAGAAGCATTCCTGGTAAATCAGGATGGTCAGAAAGTGGATGGCGATGCTTTTGCTTCTGATGTGGTAAAAGATTTTGAGGAACACCTTTATCCGGTTTTTGTTGCTGATGTAGATGGTCAGACCAAATACATTATGGCACTGTCCGGTGCCGGTCTTTGGGGACCGTTGTGGGGGTATATTTCTGTTGACTCAGATAGAAATACTGTATATGGTGCCGACTTCAGTCACCAGGGGGAAACTCCGGGTCTGGGTGCTGAAATTGCTAAACCAGCTTTCAGCGGCGAGTTCAAAGGTAAGAAGCTGTTTATGGACGGAACATTCAAGTCTATCGCAGTGGTTAAGCCTGGTAAAAGCGTTGCCGGTCAGGATTATGTAGACGGTATTTCCGGCGGTACGATCACCAGTAAGGGTGTCGATCACATGTTGTTCACTAGCCTGAGCGGTTATGTTAAGTTTTTAACCTCACAAAATCAGTAAGAAGATGGGATTATTATCAAGTAAGAATAAAGAAGTTCTGGTCGGCCCGTTGAGCACCAACAACCCTGTGATCGTACAGATGTTGGGTATCTGTTCTGCGTTGGCTGTGACATCGAAGCTTGAGCCGTCTATTGTTATGGGTATTTCCGTGACGGCTGTTGTGGCTTTTGCCAACGTAATTATATCATTGCTGCGTAATACGATTCCTAATCGTATCCGTATTATCGTGCAGTTGGTGGTTGTTGCAGCGTTGGTAACTATTGTAAGTGAAGTATTGAAAGCATTTGCTTATGATGTAAATAAGCAGCTTTCAGTGTTCGTTGGTCTGATCATTACAAACTGTATCCTGATGGGACGTCTGGAAGCATTCGCCCTGGGTAACGGTCCGTGGGAATCGTTCCTCGACGGTATCGGTAACGGTTTGGGATATGCGCTGATCCTCGTGATTGTAGGTTTCTTCCGCGAACTGCTGGGTTCAGGTACATTGCTTGGATTCCAGGTAATACCGGAAGCTTGCTATAAGCTGGGTTATGTAAACAACGGTTTGATGATTCTGCCGCCGATGGCGCTGATCGTGATCGCTGTGATTATTTGGGTTCATCGTTCCAGAAACAAGGAACTTCAGGAAAATTAATGTAAACTGTTAAACGACTAATAGAATGGAACAATTATTAAGCACATTTGTCCGCTCGATCTTCGTAGACAACATGGTTTTCGCATACTATCTGGGTATGTGTTCTTTCCTGGCTGTTTCCAAGAACGTAAAGACTGCTTTAGGATTAGGTATGGCCGTAACGTTCATCCTTACATGTACGTTACCGATCAACTATATGCTGGAAAATTATATTTTGAAAGAAGGCGCCATGAGTTGGTTGGGCGCTGAATACGCTGGTGTAAACCTGAGCTTCCTTTCTTTGATTATCTTTATTGCTATCATTGCTTCTTTTACGCAGTTGGTGGAAATGGTAGTCGAGAAATTTGCTCCGGCTTTATATGCTTCCCTGGGTATCTTTTTGCCGCTTATCGCTGTAAACTGTGCTATCCTGGGTGGTTCTCTGTTTATGCAACAAAGAGCATTTTCGAATGTCGGAATTGCTACTGTTTATGGTTTTGGTTCTGGTATCGGCTGGATGCTGGCTATCGTTGGTATGGCTGCTATCCGTGAAAAGTTGGCTTATTCGGATATACCCAAGCCTTTGAAAGGGTTAGGTATTACCTTTATCATTACCGGTCTGATGGGTGTGGCATTTATGTGCTTCTCCGGACTTAAGATCTAAGTATTAACGCATTAAACAAAAATAAAGATGATTATATTAATGTCGGGCGGACTTACCATTGCAGCCGGAGCAGTTGTATTCCTTGTGGTTACACTGATCCTTGTAGGTGCGCTTTTATTTGCGAAAGCAAAATTAATACCATTAGGCAATGTGAGGATGGTTGTTAACGGAGAAAAGGAATACGAAGTTCCTATTGGCGGAACCGTATTGAATACGCTTCAGAGCGAAGGCATTTTCCTGTCATCTGCTTGTGGTGGTAGCGGTAGCTGTGGACAGTGCCGTTGTCAGGTGCCTGAAGGTGGTGGAAATATTCTTCCTACGGAAGTTGGTTTCTTCTCTCGTAAACAAATTAAGGATCATTGGAGACTCGGTTGCCAGACTAAGATTAAAGAAGATATCAAAATCAAAGTTCCGGATGAAGTATTCGGTGTAAAAGAATGGGAATGCGAAGTAATCAGCAACAAGAACGTGGCTACTTTCATCAAGGAGTTTATCGTGGCATTGCCTAAGGGCGAACACATGGACTTTATCCCGGGTTCATACGCACAGATCAAGATTCCTAAATATTCTATGGATTACGACAAGGATATCGATAAAGATCTGATCGGAGAAGGCTATCTCCCTGCTTGGAAGAACTTCGGATTGTTCGGTTTGAAGTGTCAGAACAACGAACCGACTATCCGTGCTTACTCTATGGCCAACTATCCGGCAGAAGGCGACCGCATCATGTTGACGGTGCGTATCGCTACTCCGCCGTTCAAGCCGAAAGACCAGGGTCCTGGCTTCCAGGATGTAATGCCGGGTATCGCTTCTTCTTATATCTTTACCCTGAAACTGGGTGATAAGGTAATAATGAGCGGTCCTTACGGCGACTTCCATCCGATCTTCGACTCTAAGAGAGAGATGATGTGGGTAGGTGGTGGTGCCGGTATGGCTCCGTTGCGTGCTCAGATCATGCACATGACTAAGACATTGAAGACAACAGATCGTAAGATGTCTTATTTCTATGGCGCACGTGCTTTGAATGAAGTATTCTATCTGCAGGACTTCCTGGAAATAGAAAAGGAATTCCCGAACTTTACTTTCCATCTGGCACTCGACCGTCCGGATCCAGCAGCAGATGCAGCAGGCGTGAAGTATACTGCCGGTTTCGTTCATCAGGTAATTTACGATACTTACCTGAAAGACCACGATGCTCCGGAAGATATCGAATACTACATGTGTGGTCCGGGCCCGATGTCGAAAGCAGTAGAAAATATGCTTGACAATCTGGGTGTACCTCGTGAAATGTTACATTTCGATGACTTCGGTGCATAAGAAAACGGCATAAATAGCCGATTATAATAGGAAAAAGGGACTGTCCAAAAAGTGGATAGCCCCTTTAGCTATTGTTTATTTCGGT
>JAJPZM010000402.1 GCA_021204335.1 Parabacteroides sp.
AACATTCATATGATGTTCAATAAATCAACGGACATCATGCGGATAATCATTTTCTTTTATGCCGACACGAACACAATGCTGCTCGACTACGGTGTCTATTCCTGTATATTGTTTATGCTAATGTAGAAAAATTGTCGATTTATGGCGAACGGTGTAAAGTAATCCGTTTAAACAGACCGTTCAAATAATATAAAAAGAGCTTATAATCTGTTAATTATAAGCTCTTCTGTATTATCTGTGAGGTTCCTGGCGGATTCGAACCGCCGTACACGGTTTTGCAGACCGCTGACTAAGCCACTCATCCAAGGAACCTTGTTATTCGGAACCGCTGTTCCTGTTTTGCGAGTGCAAAGTAAAGCATTCTTTTTGGAACATGCAAATCTTTTTGCTCTTTTTTTTGAAGATACTGTTTCCTGTTGCAGGAATGATAAAAAAGGAGTTACTTTGTTTGCTGTAAAGATAAGGCAGAATATGAATTATATAGAAACAGAGATACCGGGCGTCTGGATTATCGAACCGAAAGTGTTCACCGATGCACGCGGTTATTTTATGGAAGCTTTTAAACAGGCTGAATTTGAACAACATATCGGTAAGATTCAGTTTGTGCAGGATAATGAATCCTGCTCCTCGAAAGGCGTGCTGAGAGGGTTACATTACCAGTTGGCACCCTATTCGCAGTCGAAGCTGGTGCGGGTGATAACGGGACGTGTGCTGGATGTGGCAGTCGATTTGCGTGCCGGATCTCCTACATTCGGCAAATATGTGTCGGTGGAGCTTTCTGCAGAGAACAAACGCCAGTTTTTTATTCCGCAAGGATTCGCACATGGGTTCCATGTACTCAGCGAGGAGGCGGTTTTTACCTACAAAGTAGATAATCCATATATGCCCAGCCACGAGAGAGGGTTGCGTTTTGATGATCCGGCGATTGGCATAGACTGGCAGATTGCGGATATAAATGCGGTGAACTTATCGGAGAAAGATACAAAGGCCCCGCTGCTAAGTGAGGCCGAATACAATTTTACATATAAATAATACGAACGATGAAGACTTATCTGGTTACCGGTGCAGCCGGTTTTATTGGCGCTAACTTTATCAAATATATGTTGGCGAAGCATCAGGATATAAAAATCGTAGTGCTCGACTTGCTGACCTATGCCGGCAACCTGGGTACGATTGCCGAAGATATCGACGGCAAACGTTGCGAATTTGTAAAAGGAGATATCTGCGACCGTGCCCTGGCGGATGAACTCTTTGCCAAATATGATTTCGATTATGTGGTTAACTTCGCTGCTGAAAGCCATGTAGATCGTAGTATTGAGGAACCACAGCTATTCCTCATTACCAATATACTCGGCACACAGAACCTGCTCGATGCCGCCCGCAAAGCCTGGGTAACGGGAAAAGACGAAACCGGCTATCCGCAGTGGCGCGAGGGCGTCCGTTTCCACCAGGTATCAACCGATGAAGTCTACGGCAGTCTGGGTGCCGAAGGCTATTTCCACGAAACGACCCCACTCGATCCGCGAAGCCCTTACAGTGCCTCGAAGACCAGTGCCGACCTGTTCGTAAAAGCCTATTTTGAAACCTATAAAATGCCCGTTAGCATCACCCGCTGTTCCAATAACTATGGCCCGTATCATTTCCCCGAGAAGCTGATACCGCTTATTATCAAGAATATCCTGGAGGGTAAGTCGCTGCCGGTGTATGGCGACGGAACGAATGTAAGAGACTGGCTGTATGTGGAAGACCATTGCAAGGCGATCGATGCCGTTACCCATCATGGCCGGGTAGGAGAAGCCTACAACGTGGGCGGCCATAACGAGAAGCAAAACATTGAAATCGTTAAGCTCACCATTAGCACGATCCGCCGGTTGATGACCGAGCAACCCGAATATCGTCAGGTCTTGAAGAAGAAAGAGATCGGCGCCGACGGCGAGATCCGTATCGACTGGATCAACGAGAGCCTGATCACCTTCGTGAAAGACCGTCTCGGACACGACCAGCGCTATGCTATCGATCCGACAAAGATCTCAGAAGAACTGGGGTGGACGCCCGAGACTACTTTCGAGGTGGGCATCGTAAAAACCATTCGCTGGTATCTGGAAAACCAGCAGTGGGTGGAAGACATCACCGGTGGCGATTACATGAAATACTACGACCGGATGTATTCCGGCCGTTAATTATAACGCATTGGTTTCTCCTTCCGGGGAAGCCGTGGGATGATTCGAGGAGAGACTGCTCACCAATTCGGGGGCAGTCTCTTTTATTTGCTGGCGGATCGATTCGCGTATCTCTTTGCGGATGTTGGTGCGTGTGCTATCCAGTTCCGCTTCTTTCGCAGGTTTGAAAAGGTCTTTGTAGCGGCACTTCACGATCTTATATTTGAAATTGTCCAGATTGCCGGTGATATCGATCCCCAGCTTGAACGGGACAGGCGATTTCAATACCGACAGGTGGTAGTTGAACGTCATATCCAGATTATGCGTTCCGCCGACAGCTACCTTGTAGCGATCCATCTCCACCAGGAAGGGGAATACCTCTATCTTGTTATCCTTTATTGCCAGATCGACCGATATGCTGTCTATCATGTTACGCTTCTTATTTTTAAACATCAGCGTCTTCGATATTTCTGTAAACGTTTCCCCGTCAAGCAGCACCATGTTCTGTCCATGCAGGTAGCAGGCCGAATTGAGCGAAGGCATATCGAGCGACATCGTCGAGTCTATCCGGCAGGTAGCTGTCAGCTGGCAATCCACTACGCCTTCGAAGGAGCGCAGCATCGGTACCAACGTGTCGATAGCCGGATATAGTCCGATCAGCTTCTCCACCTGCACGTCTTCCATATCCAGATCGAAGCCGGCGGCAGCTCCCCGGTCGTCTTTTGCCGTGTAGAACATCGTCATTTTACCTTTGCCGATATTGGAATCCATCGCGAGGTTGCTCAGGTTTATGCTTTGGTCGCGGATGATCACTTCACCGGCAACGTTGCTTAGTTCCACGTCCTTAAAGTCTATCTTTTTGACGTTGGTATGGAGTGTCATATCCAGGAACTTCGGGATAACGAATACCTGGTCGGTCGTGTCGATAGAGGCAGTGCCGGCAATGGAATCCTGCAAGGCATGTGTATCCAATGTTGCCAGGCTTTCCTCGCTGAGGGCGGACGAGTCGTTGCCCAGGTGTTGCTCGGAATATTGCATGCCGGTATTGAGCGCCTTCATCAACTGGTTGCAGTCGATATAATCGGAGGTGAGGGAGAAATCGCCTTTCAGCTTGCCACCCCGCAGCATTGCCTGGCGGATACGGTTGATCTCGCCGTTGAGCACGAAGTCGCTCTTGCCCAGGTGCAGCCGGGCATCGGTCAGTGTGACGTCGTTCGTATTAAACTTCATGGTCGTCGGGTCGATCCGCATGGGGAGGGGCATCAGGCGGCTGAATCCATGCATCTGTTTGAAGGAGATGCTGCCCCGCACTTCCCACTGGCGCAATAACTGTGCCGTTACGTCGGTGCTGTCAACCTGTGACTGCCTTGCCTGTCCGTCTCCGGCGGGACGTCTGACGCGTCTTTGCCGGTTTGCGCGGAGGGTGCTGTCGCTACGTGCCTGCATCCGTTGGCGGAGGGCGTCGCGGTAGGGCAATGCTTCTATATTAAAGGTATTTTGCGACAAAACGATTCCTGTGCGTAACGGCAGGATAAAGTAACGCAAGGTGTCGACCGAGATGGCAGCCCCGGCCGTCGGTATCTGTTTGTTCGATGCCGAGGGCTTGATGCCGCCTTTCAGCGTTGTCTGTCCGGCAACGAGCCATGCCGAGTCGGGCAAGCGCGTACTCAGGCGATCGAATTGTATCTGGGTAGTCAGCGAATGAACGGCGGTCGTGTCTATCGTTGCCGAGGTCTTGGCCACTACGGAGAGCTTGCTTATATTGGTGCTGATCGTTTCCTGGTATTTCATATTCAGGCTGTCGAGCGACAGGATCAGCTTCATCAGGTCTTTATCGGCTATGTAGGAACTACCTTGCAGGGTCGTGTCGGCTGCCAGATGAGCGTTTGTTACGAACACATCCATTCCGAGCGGTTGACTGAATGCCTTCAGTGTGTCTATGTTCAGTTTGCCGGAGGTATACAGGCTGCCGTAGCGGCTGTTCAGCAAATCGTCCACATTAAACCGGGCGGTCAGGTCGGCGTTCATCACCCCCTGCAGGAGCAAGGTGTCCGGATTCAGAAACTCCTCAGTGAGCCGGGTAAAGTCGATCTTGCCTTTTACGCGGGTATCCACATCGGGCGAGGTCAGCAGGTGGGTTACTTTGGCCTGCATATCGAGCGAGGTGGTCAGCCCTTTCAGGGTCAGTTGCTCCAGGGAGACGAAAGAGGAGTCGGGGTGAAGCCCGTTCAGGTGTAGGTCTACATCCATTTCGAGCGTGTCGATGCCCTGCTTGATTCCTTTTACGTGATACGAGCCGTTGGCTATCTTGCAACAGAGGTTTACCGAGGGCACGATGTTGTCTCCTAGGTATCCATGAATATTCCCTTCCATCAGGATGGAACCTTTAGCCTGCATCTTGTCGCGGTTGCGCAGGTAGGCATCGGGGGTAAACTTCATCAGGTCGTTCATGTCGGAGATGTTCAGACCCATTTCCATATCAATCTTCGTCTGGTTCAGCAACGGTATGCTGCTGATGGAGCCGTTGGCGGTGAAGGGCAGGTTGTCTACCCATAGCTCCGCATCTTTCAAGGCTATCGTACCATAGTTGTCTGATAATAATAACTGGCTTTTTAGCTTTAATGCCAGTTTGTTTTCCAATGTATAGGTAGGACTACTGAACAGGATGGAGGTAGAGCCTGTTTCGACATCGAGCTTGTTTTCCCCGTTGGTGAGCGAGCCGTCCAGGTTGAGGAAGAAGCCGTTGATCTCGGCAAAGAGGTCGGCTTGGCGGTCGTCATAGGTGAAATGGCCGTTGCTGATGCGTATCTTTTGCAGGTCGATCGGGGGCAGGGGCTTGCCGGCATCCCCCGTAGTGTCGGCAGAGTCGGTCTTGCTGGAATAGATATCCCAGTTGGCCGCCCCTTTCTTATTGACGTAGCCATAGAAGCGGGGTTCTTCTATGCTTACCTCGCCGATGGTGATCTTGCCGTCAAACAGGTAATCGGTAGGGCACAGGGAGATCACTGCTGTCTTGAAAGCGAGCAGCGAGTCGGAGGGGATAGCGAGCTCTTCGTCTTGCGCGGTCGAGTCTTCGGCGGCATGCGAGATCAGATGGCCGTTAGTCAGCCGTATCCCCAGGTGCGGATAGGTTTCGAAATAGGTCAGTTCGATGCGCTCGCAGTCGAGGTGCGCGTTCAGGAACTTGTTGGTCTGCTCGATCACCAGCGGAGTCAGCTTCTCCGGTGGTAAAACGCCCCAGTTCAATATACTGAAGCCGATACCCGGCAGGATGAAAAACAGGGTGACGAGGATAACGATGACGGTCGTTACTACTTTTTTATTAATCTTCATATCAGGCTTGTATTGCATTTTCGATATGTTGCAGAACATCTTTCTTGATGGAGTCGATCAAGGTCTTTGTTTCTTCACTTGAAGGAAAGACTCCGTATTTGTAGGTTTTCCCGTTGAAGGTATAATAAGATTTATCAAACAGGACGCTATATCGTAAATCTATCGATATTTCTTTCATGTTATACCCCGGTCTTACCAACTGAAATGTTATGTTGAAAACGATTGATTGAGCATCGAGAAGAATATCCATATAATCCTCTGACACGTTAGATAATGTGAGTTCTTCCTTCTCATTCAAAGTAAAGCAACGGCCAGGATTGATATCCTCTCTGTCTTTCGACATATAATAATAAACTTCAAACAAACTAAAGAACTCTGTTACCGGCTTTAACGCATCGATTAACTTATTTGCAAACGGGCGATGAAACAGATTGAATATATCTACTTTATCATGAAGTGTATATGGCATATCGTCAGTTTCGACCTCTTTCTTTGCCGTCCGTTTCAATATCGCCAGCTGTTTATTGAAATTATCATCTTCTTCGATGCTTTCTCCTTTAGCAGCTTTAATACAGGTGGTCAGTGCCCTTTCGAGGCAACTTTCCATGTATTCTACAAACGGTTTTATCTGCGATAGTTCGGCATGTGCACCGACCGACGGAGTAGGGCCGACTAGTATGTCACACTGGTTTAAGGCCGTCAAGTAGTTCTCTTTATCTTTACTTTTAACCACGATCATTGGATAATTATGGCGGGAAAGTATATAATTCACGATCAAACGGGAGATCCTGCCGTTCCCGTCCTCAAAGGGATGGATACGGATATAGCGGTAATGGAATAAAGCTGCCAGCTCGATAGGCGTTAGTACCCCCTCGGATTCCGCTGCGTTATACCATGCAACCAAATCGCTCATTAAAGCCGGAGTCTCTTCGGGCGAAGCATATTCAAAACGTTCTCCGGTTACGGTAATGACCGAGTTCGGACGGGTTTTGTATATTCCGGCGTGAATGATATACGAGGTTGTTTGTCCATCGGGGAGTTGACGGTATACGGTATAATCTTCCCGCAGCAATGTTTGGTGAAGTTGGCGGATAAATGTCTCCGTTAAAGGCTTTTCCTTTTCAACAGCCTCTGTTTGCATCATTTTCAGTCCGACATTATGCGCTTTCATTTCTTCCAGATCCTTCATATTGGCAGCATCGACTACTTTACCGAATAACAAGAGGAGCTCGGTCTGTCCATAAGTCAATGTGTTTCCTTCTATATGATTCGAGTTGTAGTTAAATTTCAACATGAATTTCTGGTTCAGCCGGGCTTGGTCATCTGTTTTTAGTGGTTGGAGAGATAGCCATTCCTTATATAATCGTTCGATCTTATTTATCATCGTGATATGTTTTAATCGTTAGTATTGCAAATTTAGGAATTTAGTTGGGATAAACTTATATCTTTGTGGCTGATAAGTTTATTTTAAATAATAAAGGAATATGGATTTTCGTCTGAAGGTGTTTTACAGCGTGGCAACCAACCTGAGCTTTACCAAAGCTTCGAAGGAACTGTTTATCAGCCAGCCGGCTATCAGCAAGCATATACACGAGCTGGAGGTGCAATATAAAACCCCGCTGTTCTCGCGTACCGGCAACCGCATTGTGCTGACTCCTGCCGGCGAGCTGCTTCTTTCGCACACCAACAACTTGTTGATTGCCTACCGGCGGATGGACTTCGAAATGAACTTACTCACCAACCATATATCGGGCGAGTTGCGTGTTGGCGTCAGCACCACCATCTCGCAATATGTGCTGCCGCCTATTCTTTCCTCGTTTATCAGCAAGCTCCCCGAGGTGCGCGTCTCCCTGCTCAACGGCAACAGCCACGACATCGAGAAGGCGTTGCGCGAGGGATTGATCACGCTGGGGCTGGTAGAGGAGACCACGCGTCAGAGCACCCTTCATTATACCCCTTTTATGAAAGATGAACTGGTCGTGGTGACTCATACCGGCAGCAAGCTGGCCCGCTACGACGAACTGACGTTCGACGAACTGTGCACCCTTCCGCTCGTGCTTCGCGAGAACGGTTCGGGCACGTTGGCGGTTCTCGAGTCGGCTTTGGCAGAGCATCAAATCAAACTTTCGCAACTCAACGTCCTGATGCAACTGGGCAGTACGGAGAGTATCAAATTGTTCTTGGAAAACTCGGATGCCCTGGCTTTCGTATCGGTGCGTGCCGTCACCCGCGAGCTGATGGCAGGTGGGCTGAAGGTGATCGATGTGGCAGACTTTTCCGCCGAGCGCATGTTCATGTTCGTGCAACTGCAAGGGCAGAGCGGAGGGCTCGAAGAAAACTTCATACGGTATATGCAGGATTATAAATGACTTGTTTTCAGTCAGAACCTGTAGAAAGGCATCTGCCTACTTTCTCCGCTAGCTTCACCGGGCGGCTTGCCTAAGCCGGCATTATTAGGGGGTATTTGGTCCTTATTATGGATATAGTTCATGGAGAACTATGTTAAATGGCTTGATTTGTACAGTTTCTCTTCTTGATTGTTGCTGAATTGTCGAGGTTTTTAGGTATTTAGTCTCTTAATAATAATTGTATGAGATTCCCTATTGGTACCTTATAAGGTTTGGACTGCATGCTAAATGATCGTTTGCAGATACTACTTTTTATTATAATCTATTGAAAATTAACTTTGGGATAGTGATGAATTCATAATAATTACTACCTTTGGGC
>JAJPZM010000481.1 GCA_021204335.1 Parabacteroides sp.
GTGAAATATAAGTTCAGCAAATTAGTGGGAATATATATAAATTATTAATATAAGCAAACAAATGTTGAGAACTACTATTACCCAATTTAGGCAAATCGCATTATTTGCAGTGGGAGTGTCTTTATTAACCGCCTGTGGAAACAAGCAGGGAGGTATGAAATTAGGCGACAGCGAATACGCAGTTATCACTGTTAATTCGTCTTCCAGCAGTCAGACTACATCTTATCCTGCAACGATCAGAGGTACGCAGGATATAGAAGTTCGTCCTCAGGTGTCGGGTTTTATTGTTAAGTTGTGTGTGGATGAAGGTGTAACCGTCCGCAAAGGACAGCCCTTGTTTGAAATTGATCCAACGCAGTATAAGGCTGTGGTAAACCAGGCTAAAGCAGCAGTAGCAATGGCTAAAGCAAATGTAAGCACGTTGGAATTGACGGAAAAAACAAGAAAGAGTTGTTTAATAAAGAAATTATCAGCTCTTTTGAGTATCAGACAGCTGTCAACCAGTTAGCATCGGCAAAAGCTACGTTGGCCCAGTCTGAAGCCTCTTTGGTGAGTGCCAGCCAGAATTTATCATTCTGTGCGGTGACCAGTCCTTCCAATGGTGTTGTCGGCACTTTCCCGTATCGTATTGGAAGTTTGGTCAGCCCTTCTATTTCCAGCCCGATGACTACTGTTTCGGAGATCGGTGACGTATATGTTTATTTCTCAATGACTGAGAAAGAACTGTTGCAGTTGACGAAAGCAGGCGGTACACTGAAAGAACAATTGGATAAGATGCCGCCGGTTCAATTGCAGCTAGCCGACGGAACGTTACTGGAAGAAACCGGTAAGATCGATGCCGTCAGCGGTATGATCGACCAGTCTACCGGATCTGTAAGTATGCGTGCAATCTTCCCGAACGATAAGAAAATCCTGAGAAGTGGCGGTACAGGTAATGTCGTATTCCCTTACACAATGGATAACATCGTTTTGATCCCTCAGGCTGCTACGGTAGAAATTCAGGATAAGAAATTCGTATATGTATTGCAGTCGGATAATACGATCAAGAATACGGAAATTCGTGTCTCTAATCTGAACGACGGAAAGAATTATATGGTAACCGGCGGTTTGAAATCGGGTGACAAGATTGTAGTGGAAGGTGTTCAGAACCTGCACGACGGCCAGGAAATTACTCCGATCACCAAAGAACAGCGGGTAGCGAAATTCCAGCAGGCCATGCAAGATCAGAAAGACGGGAATTTAAAAACAGCTTTTAATTAATTAAAGGTATAGAATAAATCGGGTATCATCCCGGTTGAATTCGTTTATAAAACAGTAATATATGAAATTAGATAGATTTATAAACCGCCCGGTACTTTCTACGGTGATTTCCATCGTAATTGTAATCTTGGGTATCTTAGACTTGCTTACCTTGCCTATTACCCAGTATCCGGATATTGCACCTCCTACCGTTTCGGTGAGAGCCACTTATACCGGTGCTAATGCACAGACTGTATTGAATAGTGTGATCGCACCGCTTGAAGACCAGATAAACGGTGTGGAGAACATGATGTACATGACATCTAATGCTTCTAACACCGGTGCTGCCGATATCTCCATTTATTTCAAGCAAGGAACCAACCCTGATATGGCTGCGGTAAACGTACAGAACCGTGTTTCCATGGCCCAAGGTTTGCTGCCTGCCGAAGTAACGAAGATCGGTGTAACTACCCAGAAGCGTCAGAACTCCATGTTGATCGTATTTGCCGTTTATGATGCGGAAGACCGTTATGATCAGAAATTCCTTGAAAACTACGCCAAGATCAACTTGATTCCGGAAGTACAGCGTGTACCGGGGGTAGGTGACGCGAATGTGTTGGGTACTGACTACTCCATGCGTATCTGGCTGAAGCCGGATGTCATGGCACAATATAAACTGGTGCCGAATGACGTAGCTACCGTTTTGGCAGAACAGAACGTGGAAGCCGCTCCGGGTTCTTTCGGTGAACAGGGAGACCAGACATTCCAATATACGATCCGTTATAAAGGACGTTTGCAGGAAGCCGAAGAATTTCAGAACATGGTGGTAAAGGCTTTGCCGGACGGCGAAGTGCTCCGTTTGAAAGATATTGCCGATATTGAACTGGGTCGTCTGACTTACAACTTTACCAATAAGGTAAACGGTCACAACGCCGTTGCCTGTATCGTTTATCAGATGGCCGGTACGAATGCGACCGAAACTATCAATAATATCCAGGACTTGCTGGTACGTTCGGAGAAAACAATGCCGCCGGGAATGAAGGTGGAAGTTTCCATGAACGCCAACGACTTCTTGTATGCTTCGATCCATGAGGTTATCAAGACTCTGTTGGAAGCATTCATCCTCGTGTTTATTGTGGTTTACATCTTCTTGCAGGATTTACGTTCTACATTGATCCCGGCTATCGCAATTCCGGTTGCGTTGATCGGTACGTTCTTCCTCTTGTCGTTGATCGGATTCAGTATCAACTTGCTGACCCTTTGTGCGATGGTGCTTGCCATTACGATTGTGGTCGATGATGTGATAGTCGTCGTCGAGGGGGTCCACGCCAAGCTGGACCAAGGGTATAAATCTGCCAAGCTGGCCTCTATCGACGCGATGAATGAATTGGGCGGAGCGATCGTTTCCATTACATTGGTCATGATGTCTGTGTTTATCCCCGTAAGTTTCATGGGTGGTACGGCCGGTACGTTTTACCGTCAGTTCGGTTTGACAATGGCTATTGCAATCGGTTTGTCTGCATTGAACGCCTTGACGTTGAGTCCGGCTTTGTGTGCGATGTTCCTGAAACCTCAAGAAGAACATGCAGAAAAGAAAACGACTTTTGTTTCGCGCTTCCATACTTCTTTTAATACCGCTTATAACTCTTTATTGCAAAGTTACAAGAAGCGTGTCCTCTTCTTTATCCAGAAGAAATGGCTGGCATTCGGAACGGTTATCGCTTCTATCGCCTTATTGGTATTCTTTATGCAGGTTACGCCGACAGGTATGGTGCCGAATGAAGATACCGGTACGATCATGGGTGCTGTGACATTACCTCCGGGAACTTCAATGGAACGTACACAGCAGATCATGGAACGTGTGGATAGCCTGATCGCTTCCGACCCGGCTGTAAAATCACGTACGGCAATTACCGGTTTCAGTTTTATCGGTGGACAGGGACCTTCTTACGGTTCATTCATTATTAAACTGAAAGATTGGGATGAACGTTCGATGACGCAAAGTTCGGATGTTGTTTACGCCAGTTTGTTCATGCGTGTACAGAAAGTCGTGAAGGATGCTCAGGTATTGTTCTTTACTCCGCCTATGATTCCGGGTTATTCGGCTTCCAGCGACATTGAGTTGAATATGCAGGATAAAACAGGTGGTAGCCTGGATAGATTCTTCTCGGTATCTAAAGACTATATGGCTGCCCTGACGGCCTGTCCGGAAATTAAATCGGCTCAGACAACTTTCAACCCTAACTTCCCGCAGTATATGATCGATATCGATGCGGCAGCTTGTAAGAAAGTAGGTATCAGCCCGAGCGATATCCTGGCAACCCTGTAAGGTTACTATGGTGGTTTGTATGCTTCCAACTTCAACCGTTTCGGTAAGATGTACCGTGTAATGGTGCAGGCCGATCCTTCTTTGAGAACCAATATGGAGTCGTTGAAGAATATTAAGGTACGCAACGGAAACGAAATGGCTCCGATCTCCCAGTTCATTACGATCCAGAAGGTTTACGGGCCGGATATCATCAGCCGTTTCAATATGTACACCTCTTTGAAGGTGATGGTTGCTCCGGCTGAAGGTTTTACCAGTGGTCAGGCGCTTAAAGCCATTGAAGAAGTGGCTGCAACCAGTCTGCCTACCGGTTTCGGTTACGAATTGGGTGGTATGGCGCGTGAAGAATCTGAAACGAGTGGTAGCACGACCGGTTTGATCTTCGTCCTTTGCTTCGTATTCGTTTACCTGTTGCTGAGTGCGCAGTACGAAAGTTACATTCTGCCACTGTCGGTATTGCTTTCTATTCCGTTCGGTTTGATGGGTAGCTTCCTGTTCGTTCAGGGTTGGGCTGCACTGGGTAACATCCCGGCATTGAAGATGATATTGGGCACGATGTCGAACAACATCTATATGCAGATCGCCTTGATCATGTTGATGGGTCTGTTGGCAAAGAATGCGATTTTGATCGTAGAGTTCGCCCTCGAGCGTCGCCGTATGGGTATGAGCATTACCTGGGCTGCCGTATTGGGAGCCGCTGCCTGTCTGCGTCCTATCCTGATGACATCATTGGCAATGGTCGTAGGTTTGTTGCCTATGATGTTTGCTTTCGGTGTAGGTGCTCATGGTAACCGTACGTTGGGTACTGCTGCTATCGGCGGTATGTTTATCGGTATGATCTTCCAGGTCCTGATTGTTCCGGCTCTGTTCGTGGTATTCCAGTTCTTGCAGGAACGGTTCAAACCGATCGAATGGGAAGACCTGGACAACAGTGATTTGAATGCGGAAATAGAACAGTACGCAAAAACAAAATAAGAGAGATGACAATGAAAAAGAATCAAATTATATATATGATGTGTGCAACCGCTCTGCTGAGCAGTTGCACACATCTATAAAGCATACGACCGTCCCGATACGATCGATACTTCTGGTATCTATCGCGATCCGGTATCGGAAACAGACACATTGGCGGCAGATACGACCAATATGGGAAATCTGCCCTGGCGGGAAGTATTTCGCGATCCCAAACTGCAGGTTTTGATTGAAGAAGGATTGACAAACAATGTAAATATGCAGGCTGCGGTTCTCCGCGTAGAAGAAGCAAAAACATTGCTTACTTCCGCCCGTTTATCCTTTTTGCCCTCTTTGAACCTGGCTCCGCAGAGGAGCATTACAACTATCGGCAATTCGGAATATGCCAAAGCTTACGCGCTTCCGGCTGCTGCTAGCTGGGAAGTGGATCTGTTCGGCAAGCTGCTGAACGCAAGTCGTGGTCAGAAAGCGGTTTATTTGCAAAACCAGTATGCCGAGCAGGCTGTTCGTTCGCAACTGATCGGCGGTATTGCCAATGCTTATTTTGCTTTGCTGATGCTCGACCGTCAGGTGGAAATTACCACTGAAACAGTCGATATCTATAAGGAAAACGTACGTGCGATGGAAGCCATGAAAGAGGCCGGAATGACTACCGAAGCTGCCGTTGTGCAGATGAAAGCCGTCTACCACCAAGTGTCAGCTTCCTTGATCGAACTGAAACGCCAGGTGCGCGAAGTGGAAAACTCCTTATCCGTATTGTTGGCTAAAGCACCGCAACGGATCGACCGCGGCACACTTGAAGAACAGGTTATTCCGGATGAAATTATGGCTGGTGTACCTTTGCAGTTGCTGGAAAACCGTCCCGATGTGAAGATTGCCGAGATGACGCTTGCTAGTGCCTATTATACAACCAACAAGGTACGTGCCGCTTTCTATCCGGGTTTGAATATTACAGCGACTGCCGGTTGGACGAACGGTTCGGGTATTACTGTTGCTAATCCGGGAGAATTCATGTTCCATGCATTGGCTTCACTGGCTCAGCCTATCTTTAATAATGGTAAGCTGATTGCTAACCTGAAAGTATCGAAAGCGGAAGAGGAGATCGCCCGGATGAATTATCAGCAGTCTCTTCTGGAAGCAGGTAAAGAAGTGAGCAATGCGCTTCACCTTTACGATGCGACCAACAGAAAGCTGATGGAAGACAAGAGCCAGATAGAATAATTGGAGAAGGCGGTTACTTATACGAAAGCCTTGTTCCAGTCGGCACAGTCCACTTATCTGGAAATCCTGTCCGCCCAGCAGAGTCTTCTCAGTGCACAATTGACAGAAGTATCCGACAACGTTCAGCGTATGCAGGCTGTGATCAACTTGTATAGTGCTGTCGGTGGCGGTAGAGAGTAATAACCATTAAAACTTAGATTATTATGATTAGTCTGTTAGCTTATGTAGATGCCGATGCCAAGTTGGGAGCGAACGTTACCGTTCATCCTTTTGCCTACATCGATAAGAATGTAGAGATCGGCGATAACTGCGAGATCATGCCCCACGCAAGTATTATGAGTGGTGCCCGTTTAGGTAAAGGAAACCGCGTATTCCAGGGAGCCGTCGTTGCGGCGGAACCTCAGGATTTCAAATATAAAGGCGACAGTACGCTAGCCATTATCGGCGACGACAACGTGATTCGTGAAAACGTTGTTATCAACCGTTCGACCACTCCCGAAGGGCAGACCGTTATCGGAAACGGTAACTTCCTGCACGAAGGTGTGCATATTTCGCACGATACCCACGTGGGCAATCATTGCGTATTCGGTTACGGTAGCAAAATCTCCGGAAACTGTTTCTTTGAAGATTATGTCATCTTCGGTGGAAATGTCCTGGTAAGCCAGGGTAGCCGTGTCGGTACATGGTCGATGACGCAGACCGGTTGCCGTTTCCGTAAGGACGTGCCGCCTTATATCGTTGCTGCTTTGGAACCGATTGCCTATTACGGTGTCAACTCCGTAATCCTTTCCCACCAGGGAATGAGCGAAAAAGTAATCAAACATATCAGCCATGCCTACCGTATTATCTACCAGGGCAAGACCAGTATCTTCGATGCTTTGCTGATGATCAAAGACCAGGTACCGATGAGCGACGAGATACAGCACATCATCGACTTTGTCAATGATTCGAAGCTGGGGATTATCGGAAGATAGTATATACATCTATATAATAAGGTAAAAAGGATATCGCTTGTGGGCGGTATCCTTTTTTTATGCTGCTGCCCTTCCTTTCTTTTCCAACAAAAGTTTTCCAAAAATTATCCTTCAAGCCTTCACCTGTTTGCTACTTCAATTGATTATCATAACATAACAGGTGAAGGATGTATGAGCAAACAATGAGTAATTTGCGAATAATGCAATTTATCCTTCACCTGAATGCCGATTTCTGGCTAAAATATGCCGCTATTTGGAACGTTTTCGGCTAACCCCCAGGTTATATAAGACTAGTATAAAAGTAAGCATCGCTTGTTTCTTTAGTCCCTTATTCTTAGTTGTTTTTCATTTATCGTACGCTTGTTTGACAGCTATCAAACAAGCGTACGACAATAGTCGAACAAGCGTTTGTTAACTGTCAAACAAGAAATAATAAGGGACTTTTGCCATAAGGATCAGGCAATAAAATGCTTAGGGTATGCAGGACAGAACTTTACCGCTATGTAGCCTGGGCTGTAACAGTAAGCTGCATGACGGGATAATTTATGATGGAATTCGTCGATGGGTGAAGGTTTAAACAGAAAATTCCGGCATTACCGGAAGATTCTTGTTTATATCCTTCACCTGTTATGCTGTGATAATCAATTGAATCAGCAAACAGGTGAAGGCTTGAAGGATAATTTTTGGAAAACTTTTGTTGTATAAAGTTTGCTTATTTCAGCTCTTTAATCTTGATATTCTTGAAATGAACTTCATCGCCATGATCCTGTAAAAGGATATGGCCTTCTGCCGCTTCGCCGAAGTTAGGCCAGTCTACATATTTGCTTCCGGCTACCAAAGCGCGCCACATTTGGTTGTTGCGTTCGTATTCGACAACCAGCATGCCGTTCAGCCAATGTTCTACGTGATTGCCTTTCACAACAATGCGGGCGGTGTTGAACTCGTTCTTTTTGAACGGTTTCTCCTTGCAAGCCGGGATCAGATCGTATAACGAACCGATCGTGCGGTTACCTTTTCTTCCCAGTTTGGCATCCGGGTGTACGTCGTCGTCCAGGATCTGGAACTCGCAGCCGATGGCCGAACCTTCGCCTTTGTTCAATTCCGGGTCGACGAAATATTTGATACCGCTATTCGCACCTGTTGTGATCTTGAAGTCGGCAACCAGTTCGAAGTTCTTGTATGTTTTGATAGTAACGATATCGCCGTCGTTGCCCGATTCTTTGCCTTGGGCTTTTTCTACCACCAGTTCGTTACCGATGATGCTCCAACCTTTTTCCGGGAAACTTTGTAACTTGGCACCACGCCAGCCGTTTGTCGTCTTTCCGTCCCACAGAAGTTCCCAACCTTCATTCTTTTCCTGGCTGGTCAATACGTTGTCTGTTTGCGCAAACACAGAGAGAGGCGCTAATGCAAAACTCGTCAATGCGAGATAGATAATTC
>JAJPZM010000205.1 GCA_021204335.1 Parabacteroides sp.
CTATGATATTCAATAGATATATAAGAAAAGTGATAGTATGACAGTTCTTTTACGTAAAACAATATCCATGAACAAAAAAAGCTGTATCAAAAGCAAGTAAATGCTTACTGATACAGCTCTTTATAATCAATATATCCTATTCTTATTTAGCCTGTTCCAGCTGCAACGTCTTAGTCGGTTCGTCGCAAACTTCCGTCGGGCCGAAGTACTGGATCGGACCCGGATAAACGTAGCTGGTAGTCATTGCCCATTCGTCGCGGTTGGTAGCGAATTTCTTGAAAGGAGCGCCATCCAGTTTCACCAATGCTTTCTGGATAACCGGCTTCATTTCGCCATGACGTTTTTCCATGTTCATCATCATGGTTACAGGGATACCACCGGCGATCCACTTTTCAGCAGGAGCCGTTGTGTTGCGTACAGATGACATATAACCTGTCTTACCGGCAGCGATCAGGCAAGAAGCTGTGTAACCCAGAGAATAGCAATAGTCGGCATCGTAGTTAGACGGGGCAGCGCAACGTCCTTCGTAACCGAAGAAGTGGTGTTGTGCAGAGAACTTGCCGTTATATTTGCCTTCTGCCTTCCATTCAGCCAGCTTTTTGCCAACCATTTCCGACAGCAGCTTTTCTGTTTCGATCAGAGAAACCTGAACGTTTCCGTGCGGGTCGCGATCCAACGACAGCTGACGGGCAACGCCTTCCGGAAGAGAAGCATACAGGTCGGCATTTTCTTTTGTCAGCTTGCTGATGATATAAGCACGCTGTTCGCTCTTCTTGATCATCTTGAATTCGGCATCATGTTTAGCCAGGAAGTCGTTCAGCTCGGCGATCAGGCGTTTCATAGCCGGAACGAATTCGATCAGACCTTCGGGGATCAATACGGTACCGAAGTTGTTACCGTCTTCAGCACGTTTAGCCACGATACCTGCGATATAGGTAACGATGTCGTCCAGAGACATGTTTTTAGCTTCCACTTCTTCCGAAACGATAGCGATGTTCGGCTGAGTCTGCAAAGCACATTCCAGTGCGATGTGAGAAGCTGAACGTCCCATCAGTTTGATGAAGTGCCAGTATTTCTGGGCAGAGTTACAGTCGCGCTGTATGTTACCGATTACTTCGGAGTAGACTTTACAAGCCGTATCGAAGCCGAAAGATGTTTCGATCTGTTCGTTCTTCAAGTCGCCATCGATAGTCTTCGGGCAACCGATTACCTGTACACCGGCGTTGATCGCTTTGTAGTATTCAGCCAAAACGCAAGCATTTGTATTCGAGTCGTCACCACCGATAATAACCAGGGCAGAGATACCCAGTTCTTTCAGGATTTCCAGACCCTTGTCGAACTGTTCTTTTGTTTCCAGTTTCGTACGACCGGAACCGATCATATCGAAACCACCTGTATTACGATATTCGTCGATAATATCAGCTGTCAGTTCCATATATTTATGGTCGATCAGACCACTGGGGCCCAGGATAAAGCCATACAGACGAGAGTCTTTGTTGGTAGCTTTCACACCGTCGAAGATACCGGCAATCACATTGTGACCACCAGGAGCCTGACCACCTGAAAGGATCACACCTACATTGATAGCAGGCATTTCTTTCTTTTCGTTGCTCTTTTCAAAAGTAACGATAGGCATTCCGTACGTGTTGGGGAACAGTTTCTTGATATCTTCCTGATCGGCTACTGATTTTGTATACTCGCCGTCAACGGCTTTTACAGTACCTTTCAATGCAGCGGGAACCTTCGGTTGGTAAGCTGCTCTAGCAATTTGTAATGCGCTCTTTGTCATTTCTTAATCGATTTATATAGATATTATCTGATTCATATCTTAAAGCGGTGCAAATATAGAAATATTTCTGCAATCATGAAAGATAAGAATAACCGATTAGCTCTTTATTCCGCATTTTTCTTCAGCCATTCCAGCCTGCGCATATCGGGCAGATGCTTCACCTGGAAATGTTCGAACTTCACATTGAAACCGTTCCCATCGGGGCAAGCGCCCATAAAGCCGACCTTTACCGGGGTGTTATCCTGCAACCAGGCATTTCGCATCATGGTGTATGTCTTGTCGTCGAAGGAATAGAATATCTCCACCGCATCCAACCGCCTGACAGCTTTGATCCAGATATACGGAACAGGTTTATCCAGCGTTATCACGCTCCAATCGCTCGTCTTATGGGTAACGACCGTACTCAGATTGAATTTCCCGTCGACAAACTCGATACCGGCCTTGATATAATTCTCATGATCGATCCGAAGCATCAGCCCGGCCTGGTCGAAACGGACCTTATAATCGCCCGTTATCTTCACTTTGGCTTCAAACTCCCCGCCATAAGTAGCATAATAGAAAGGAGCATCATCGACAGTAAAGCCGTAATGGGATATGCGCCAGTAATCGCTTTGGGGCGTGACGAACATGGACAATGTCTTATCCTTGATCTCCCACTGTTCCGGTTCGTTGAACCACTGCATTTTCTCTAGTGTCTGTGCCGATGCTGTTCCCATAGCCAATAAAGCGAATACGCCTAAATTATTTTCTTCATTGTTTTCATACATTTTATTTACCTTTGCAAAGGTAGACGCTTAGCGATAAACGTGCAATACTGATTAATAACCATTCTATCCGCCAGATATGGATATCGTAAACAAACTGAACGACGAATTACTGAGACAGACATTCACCGAAGAACAACAGTTATCGAACCGGCTCAATGAATGTAAACAGATTGCGTCCACGTATGCGCAGATTGAAAATTCGATCGCAGTACTAAGTGATATGAAAGCAAACACAAGCTATATCTACTATGGTGGAACAGCTGAGAAATTAGGCTTGGCCGAACGGAATAGCAACAAAACGATCCATTCGATCTGGGAAGAAGAAATTTTCAACCGTATCCATCCCGACGATCTGTTGGAGAAACATCTGCAGGAACTCCGTTTTTCTAGACTTCCTGAAAAACATCCCGGAAATAGAACGTGTCGATTATCACATCTCAAGCCATATCCGGATGCGCGATAATGCCGACAAATACGTCCGTGTATTACATAGAATGTTTTACATCGCCAGTCAATCCAACAGCAGCATTTGGTTATCCTTATGTCTTTACAATCTGACGGTCGATCCCTATTCAGACAGTGCTATCATCAACTCTGCCAATGGGCAAGCTCTTGAACTACAAAAACAAACCTGCAACGATATCTTATCTGTAAGGGAAAAAGAAATTTTACAATTGATAGAACAGGGAATGATGAGCAAAGAGATTGCTTCTACCCTCTCGATTAGTATAAATACGGTAAACAGGCATCGGCAAAACATACTGGAGAAACTGCATGTGGGCAACTCCATCGAAGCATGCCGCATAGCCAAAGGACTGAAATTTATCTGACAGCAGATATCAGTCTTTCATCAAAACGTCACCGAAACCGAGCTTCCCAGCGTAATAATCTGAGTACACTTTTTATTTGAGCGGACAACTGCCGGAGTCAGGTTATAATCCAGGAAAAACTTTACCCCCAGATTCTGCTTTGCCAGGAAAGTCATCGAGCCGCCCGTTTCCATACTGGCGCCACCCCTGTTACCGATCGTTACCGTCGACAGATGAGAGCTGGAATAATGCCCGTATCCCGTCAGCAACTTACTACCTACCAGCAAACGGGAAGCCAGCGGGTAAGAAAAGTATCCTCCGGCATATCCGGCAATCCAATCCAGCGACTCATCCTCTGCCACTTCATTTAAAATCACAGACATACTTGCAGCCGAAAACTTTCCGCCGAATCCTACATACGGATTGATAAACCAGGCACCCTCGATACCTGCACTGCTACCGGAAGAAAAATTCAGTCGCGAATTATCATTCAGGCGATACTCTCCCGGAATAATATCAAGTCCCAGATGAATGCCCAGAAAAGAAGGATTATGAAAACGTTCGTAAGTTTCCGAAGAAGAAGAATGGTTCAAACCTTTATCCTTAAAAATCAGGTCGGCAAAGAAATAGCCCAGTTCTGTCGACAAGATACCGAAGCCGGCTCCTGCCAGAATATCGCTTAACCAATGCTTGTTGTTCGCCATCCGCGTAAGACCGGTTGCAGTGGCTAGTGAATAGGCGCCGATACTGTACCACGGGCTTTTGAATCCATATTCTTTGCTCATCATCGTGGCCGTCATAAATGCCGTAGCCGTATGCCCGAACGGGAAAGAATGGTGGTTGGAACCGTCGGGATGCGTTACTTTAGTGTGGACTTTCAACTGCCCCACCACCACCGACATAATCACAACAGAAAAACGTCCGAAACGAGTATTCGCTCCCACGAGCTAAGCCCTTCCACCCCACCGGTTTTCATCCCCAGCATAACCGCTGCGGGAAGATATTGGGTATAATCATCGTAATGCCAGCTGAAAGCAGGTAGATAAGAATTCCTCAACTGCCGGAAATGGTCGTCTTCACTTTTCACAATCAACCCGCCAACAACCAGCGGCACCCCGATATATGTCATCTGGTAGGCTCGCGAAGAAGTTACTTTATTAATGGTTCTTTGCAGACCATTCATCTGTGGATATATCCCGAGTGTATCAACCTGGGCGTGCACACCGAAAGAAATAAAAAGTAATACTACAGAAAACAGTTTGTTACGCATCTTTATTAAAACGGTTATAAGTGAGAGTTGTATTCTATTTATCCTGTATTTTATTTGCTTTAAAGTAGTCAGATAATCCAATCACTTAGAAGCAAAGATATTCAGATTTATCAAAAGGAGAAATAATATTCACATATTATTCCAGTTCATTACCGTCCTTATTTTGCTCACTATAGAATCAAACCGATCAAAAGGGCCAATCCAGGCAGGGATATCTTTGTTAATCCATCCCATTACCTGAATGATTTCGGCATGAATTACCTCTACTCTATTCAAATTCCAACAGATAGACTCATTATGGAATATTCTATTTCTGAATGATCGTAAAGAGTTTAACGGAGCTGAAACAGTCCTTCTTTGTCGTAAATGCTTCGGAAGATAAGGGAAAGCACGACGAAGATCTTTCCATAATATACGTTCATATTCACTGTTAAGCAGCGATACCCAAAAACCTAAGGTAAGCTCTGCAATAACTTTAGATGCAATAATGGGCTCATTACGCCCAACTATCTGCTTCTTTGCCTGAGTAATATATCTATTTAGTCCGACAAGCCCCGGAGTTGTTGGGAATATGGCATACAGATGCTTTACCTCGAAGTGTTCGAATGTCGCATTAAAGCCTTTACCGTCGAGACAAGCCCCCATAAAGCCGACCTTTACCGGCGTATTATCCTGCAACCAAGCGTTGCGCATCATCGACAGTAAACCCGTAATGGGAGATACGCCAGTAATCGCTTTGCGGGGTGACGAACATGGATAATGTTTTCTCTTTGATTACCGCCTATTACTTAAAATCCATTCAATATTTCCATCATAGCCCTTCTCCGTTTATACGCCTGGCGGAAAACATCCACAAGCAGACGAACTTCCTGTTCCCCTCCCTTCAGCTTCAGCATTTCTTTCAGAGCTTTTGCTACATATTCATAATGTGGTCTTCCAGTGCTCTTATCAGCATAGGCCTGAACTTGTGAACTAAAACGCTCCAACAAGTCTTCCGGATAATCATCTTTCAAACAATGGGAATAGTTCAATAGAATTTCCAACGAAGAATTACGTCTCAGAAAGTCCACCAACCGGACAAAGTCTCTCTCTTCCACGTAGATATCAGCCTCTACCGAAGATGTCCAGTAACTTTTCGGAAAAGGAGTTTGTGCGATCAGTTCATTATAAAAGAGTTTCCACTCCCCTGCCGGTACCGATTGTTTTAATAACCGATAATAACCCAGATCGCCTTTCTTCTCAAGAAATAAATATTTAGCCGTACTTATGACATGCGGAATATCCTGCATCCTTTGATATATCTCTAATTTCTTTTCTACCCAGTTACGGACATAAGATGACTGGTCTTTCTGTCTCTCCAGGCAAATGCCTTCATCCAGAACCGACAAAGCTTCTCCATACTTCTCTTCATCGATCAAACCGTCAACCCACAGATTTCTTATCTCCGGCAAGAAAAGATAACGGAGAGTGGTCGCTTCCGCTTCTTCTTTACGATTTAACAGATAAAGCAAGTTTATTTTTCTGCTTACAGGCACAAATAGACCGAAATCCGACTCATCCATTCCGGCTAATTCTTTTTCAACACGTTCCAGAACCTTAGACAACGGCCGGGCATTCATCTCAAACTCATCCCTGAGTTCTGCGATTTCATAGATATAATATTCCGTATAAGCCGAAAGATCACATATTTCGTCCAATGATTTCAGGATATTATCTTTCAGAGATTGCGGAACTTCCTGGTTATTTCCCAATGACATCAAACATTCCCCGGCTATGCTACAATCAGACGTAAGAGTGAAATAGTCATCGTAAGAGGCGTAATACGAATCTTCTTCATAATGTTTACCTATCGAGCGGAGTATTTGTAAACAGATAGAAGCTGCATCCCCAAACGATTTCTGCCTCATTAGAAACTCTGCTTTCTTCTCATAAACGGACAGTTTGCTTGATATTTCGCCTAAATCGACTTCATACGAATAACATCTTCCATATCTCCCATATCCACCGCCGGACGGGGAAGCTAGAAAGCACCTTTCCACTTCCTAACAATATTCCGTATCAAGGCTCTCCGTATTCCGGTCAGGAATAAATTGTTGTTTCAAAGCATTCCTGAAATCAACATGATGAACAGCATAGTCCGATAAGAATGGCATTAATTGCTTATTGTCTGCAACAGCAAGTATCTCTTTGATTTCAGTTTTGACAGTCTCAGAAGAAAAGGCCTCGCTCCTGCTTTCCTTCTCCTCTGCCGGGATAAAAATCTTTCCGGTCTTTTTCCTTTCCTTGATCGCCAACAAAGTGGCAACCACATGCTTACACATATCTCCTTCGTAAGGACAATCACAGATATAATCCATGATCTTATCATCTTCAAGAGAAACTTCCACCATATAATCCTCAGTGCCCTGAACAGTTGCAATCCATTCATCGGGAGAATCTTCTTCCAGATTTTCCACTGCTCCTTGCCTATAATAGGACACACCACGTTCCCATATCTGAGGAAGTGCGTAATTTTCAAAATTCGATAGTGTTATCATGAATATCTTTTTATATTGTGACAAAAATACATCTTCCGGGAAAGAAACAACAATTATCCCGGATAAAAATAAAATAAACCTTGACTTCCTTGCTTTCCACCCGTATGTTAGCTATCTTTGGTAAGTAGGAAAGTTGTTGCCGACAGTGTCGGCTAAATAAACGACAGCGTCGGCAAAGCTTTCAACAGTGTCGACAATATAGACGACAGTGTCGGCAACAACTTACATCGGCAGAGAAGTAAGATTCGGACGGTACCTATCGAAGGTAGATCCGGGGCAATAATAACCAGATCAGTATTAAAATTAAACTACCATGGGAAGAATTAAATTCGGGGTACACAAGGCTCCAAACACAAGCGGAAAGGAACAGCAGTCGTGTGCCCGCCTCATCTCCAAAGGAACGATGAGGATGGAAGAGATTTGTGAATACCTATCGGATTCATGTTCGCTTACTTCGGCGGACGTGAAGGAAGCGATAGAAGCGCTGACCACTTATATCGAACGAAATTTATCGAACGGGTATTGCGTGGAACTGGAAGGGCTGGGGCACTTCTCCCCTGCTTTGAAGACGCTGCAGAGAACAGACGAAAAGGGCAAAACCGTCTTCTTTGCCAGGGCGGACGGGGTGAACTTCCGCTGCTCCAAACGTTTGCGAAGTCTGGTGAGCAAAGATCGCCCACTGAAAATAAAAAGAGGAAATGTCACTTCCAACGAGTTGCCTGACCGAAAGAACAAGATGCTTCGGTTCCTACAGAACAATCCGTATATCAATCTGACGGATTATGCATCGCTGAACGGTTGCAGCCGTTACCGGGCGGCAGAGGATATGAAGCAGTTTACGAAGGATGGAGTAGTGATCAAGATGGGATACCGGACACACAGGGTGTATTCGTTGCCGCCCAAAGAAGAGGGAGAACAATAAGTTTTCAGACTACGTGTGAGCATTGGGAAAGTTCCGAAAAAAAGATATATCTTTGTTCCGCTAACATTGCACATAAATAAAGCATAATGAAAGACTCAATAGCTTATTTACCAAAAGACAAACAGGCAGAATTGAATTTTCTGGTTAAAGAGATATTAAAAAGATTACCCCAAACAGAGTTTATTATTCTTTTTGGTAGCTATGCAAGAGGAAACTATGTGCGCCGTAGCATAAGAATAGAAGACGGCGGTATTCCTATCGTCAAAATATCCGATTATGACATTTATGTAATAACAAGCGGCATCAACAGCAAAAAGGCGGAGACCGTTCTGGACAATGTAGAAGATATATTCTTTGCAGGAAAAGACTTTGACCGGGATACTCCTGTCCAGTTTATCAACGACGATATCAAACTGTTAAATAAGTACCTTGAAGAGGGACGATATTTCTATACACAAATCAAACAAGAAGGAATAGTTCTGTATAATAGTGGAAAATACAAATTAGCCCGTCGACGAAAACTAAACTTTGCAGAGATAAAAGAACAGGCACAAGAATATTTTGATGAAAAGTTTGATAGAGCAAATAGTTTCTTAAGACAAGCAAAGTATGCTTATGAATATGAAGATTATAAAATGGAATCTTTTTTGTTACATCAAACTTGTGAGAATTACTACTATGCTATCCGTCTAACGTTTACTTTGCGAAATAATAAGCAACACAACCTCTCTAAACTCTCTTCAGCAACGAAAAGGTATTCAGAGGGCTTAGCAACAGTTTTTCCACAAGATACTCTTGAAGAGAAACGTCTTTTTACTTTACTCAAGTCTGCTTATGTGGAAGCACGCTATAATCCGTACTTTGTCGTCACCAAAGAGGACATCGATGCGCTTGTCCCTAAAGTCGAAGCTCTCAGAGATATTACGAAGCTAATTTGTACTGCAAAAATTAAAGAGTACGAAGAGCGAAGTAATACACAATAGCACAGTCTAACAGACCTGTAACTTGCAGACTATATATATATTTTGCTAATTTTGTGTAGTTCTAATTAATCAAGATTATGAATATCGAAGAGTTCAGAGAATACTGCCTTTCGTTGAAGGGAGTATATGAGAAGATGCCGTTTCCGAATGTGGCGGACAGGTACAGCCGGGATGTCTTATGTTTTTACATTGCAGACAAGTGATTCTGCTTCGTGAATATCGAAGTCTTTGACTTTTGCTGTATCAAGTGCAATCCGGATGAGTCGGGCGAGTTGCAGGGACAGTATGCCGGGATCACTCCGGGCTGGCACATGAACAAGAAGTATTGGATCAGCGTTTACTTTAACCGGGATGTGCCGGACAATAAGATAAAAGAACTGGTAAAGAAGTCATACGACATTGTCGTCGGCAGCCTTACGAAAAAGGAACGGGAAAAGCTACTGCAAGATAACTCCGATCAAATGAATTGACAGAAAAACGGCGAAAGGTTTCCCCTCTCGCCGTTACTGTTAGATATGTATCAAAAGAACCAATTGCTTATTTACCGGTAGACTTCTGATAAAGCATAGTCTTTCCCGGTGTCGACAGCGAAGCCGGACAAGCAGCGGCTGAGACTGCACGTTTATAATTCGGTTTGTCGCTCATGACAAAGTGAAGGGCGATGCCGGCATTCACATCGTCGTAGGTCAGATAGGATTTGTCGTACTTCTTGCCGTTTACATACATTTCTTTGATGTAGACGTTTTCCTTCGACCAGTTCTCGGTTGTTATCTTTATTTCTTTGCCGTTGCTCATCGTGATGGTGAGCGCTTCGACACAGGGAGATCCTACATTATATATATTGCTGGACGGGGCGACCGGATAGAAACCGGCACAGTTGAACATGTACCAAGCCGACATCTGACCGCAATCGTCGTTGCCGCTCAGCGAACCCGGTTCGTTGCCATAGAAACGGTCTACGATTTCGCGGATCCACTTCTGGCATTTCCAGGGCTTGCCCAGATAATTATACAGGTAAGTCACATGGTGGCAAGGTTCGTTGCTATGCCAGTAGCCGCCGATACGTCCCTGGATGTCGTGGGCGCCGGGGATATCGTCGGGCAACTCCACCGTAAAGAGTTCGTCCAGGCGTTTCTCGAAGAGCTTCTTGCCTGCTAAGTTGATATAGCCCTGCACATCGTGGGGAACCGTCCAGGTGTACTGCATGGTGAAGCCCTCGGTGATGTCGCCCCAACCGTTTACGGAGCCCGGGCCCTGATAGACAATCGGGGCAAACGGTGTGCGCCAGTTACCTTCGCTGTCGCGGCCGCGCATGTATTTGGTTTCCGGGTCAATCAGGGTCTGGTATGACAGGGAACGGTTCAGGAAATAGTTATAATCGTCTGTTTTACCCAAAGCCTGGGCAGCTCGGGCGATGCAATAATCGTCGTAGGCATACTCCAATGTTTTGGAGACAGACTCGGCTTCTTTGTCGAAAGGGACGTAGCCGTTGCGGTCGTAATCGGGCAGGCAGTCGTAATGCGGATTCATGGCCGTTGTCTTCATGGCTTCGTAGGCACGTTCGTAGTCGAAGTCTTTCACCCCTTTGACAATCATGTCGGCAAGGACGGAAACGGCGTGGTAACCAATCATACACCAGGTCTCGTTGCCATAGAACGACCAGATAGGGAGCATGTGCTCGACACTCTTGTCGTAATGCGCCAGCATGGAGTTGGCGATATCGGCGTTCACGTCCTGATGCACCAGGTTAAACCAGGGATGCAGGGCGCGGTAGGTGTCCCACAAGGAGAAAGTGGTGTAGTTGGTAAAGCCTTTCGCCTGTTCGATATTCTTGTCCAGTCCGCGGAAACTACCGTCGGCATCCTGGAAGATAAAAGGATGCAGGGCGGCATGGTAGGCGGAGGTATAGAAAGTCTCTTTCGTCTTTTGGTCGGCTGTGACGCGGTACTTTTCCAGTTCCTGTTCCCAGAGGTTTACGCCTTTCTCTTTCAGGCTGTCGAACGTCATTCCGTCCAGCTCCCGGATGTTCAGTTGGGCGCCGGCGGTACTGACAGCAGAGACAGAGGTTTTTACAACAAGCTCCTCGCCGGCTTCCGTTGCAAAGGAAAGGCAGGCTATCAGATTCTTTCCCCAGGCTTCGTCGGTGCTCCGGAAGCGGGAAGTGTTATACATGACCGGCTTCTTGTCCTGCATGATGCGCAGGTTATCCAGTTTCCGAGAGAAGACGGCGGTAAAATAGACATGACGCTCCGGGCCCCAGCCTTTTACCAGCTTGTAGCCGACCAGCGTCGAGTCGTTTACGATACGGAGGTTCGACCATTCGCAGTTCTGCCACAACATATGGTTCATATTGATCATAAGGAACGACTTATCCGATTTGGGATAGGTGAAACGAAGCATTCCGCTGCGCAGACCAGCTGTCATTTCGGCTTTCACACCGTAGTCCTGCAACATAACGGCGTAATAGTTGGGGGAAGCCCATTCCTGGTCGTGAGAATAGCGCGAGCGGTAACCTTCATCGGGATTCTCGCGGGTTCCCGGGTCGAGTTTCATCTCGCCGGTTCCGGGGATAAACAGGAAGTCGTCGAGGTCGGGAATACCCGTTCCGCTTAGGTGGGTAAGGCTGAAACCAAGGATGGACGTATGGTTATATTTATAACCGGCTGCCGCATCGTAATATTTGGCATCCGTATCGGGGCTGATCTGAATGCCGCCAAACGGAATCTGTGCACCGGGATAGACATTACCGTAGCCGTCGGTGCCGACCAGTGGTCTGACGTAATCTGTCCAGCTTCTCATTCTGTGCCATTGCAGAGAATGAGAAGCTGGACAGGGTTATTAATGCATAAGTTAGTAGTTTCATATTCTTTTCTTATTTCTTTATCTCCTTCGAGAACGAATAAGGCGCATCCCCTTCCTGCGTGCCGCGGGTTGTGTTCGGGGTTGCAGACATGGTGCAGTTGATAGTCATGCCACGCAACAGGTCTTCGTGGGACAGGTAGTTGCGGGTATAGTTCTTGCCGTTTACCTTCATGGAAGATATGTAACGGTTATCTTCGTTGTTATTGCCAGCATTGATTACGACTTTCTTGTCGTTCTCCAAGTTAAGCGTAACGCTTTTGAATAAGGGAGAACCCAGAATGTATTCGTTGCTGCCGGGACATACCGGATAGAAGCCGAGGGCGGAGAAGACATACCAGGCAGAAGTCTGCCCGTTATCCTCGTCGCCGCAATAGCCGTCGGGAGTGGCAAAATAGAGCTTGTCCATTACTTCACGTACCCAATACTGGGCTTTCCAGGGCTCTCCGGAATAGTTATACAGATAAATCATGTGCTGGATCGGCTGGTTACCATGCGCATAGTTACCCA
Organism: Parabacteroides sp.; assembly: GCA_021204335.1. Lineage (GTDB taxonomy): Bacteria > Bacteroidota > Bacteroidia > Bacteroidales > Tannerellaceae > Parabacteroides. Next base: position 12,447 of record JAJPZM010000205.1, read on the forward strand.
TATTCATAATCTGCATTTCGCGGATCTCGTGGATAACGGTACCATAGTAGCTGTCGTCGAACAAAGGTGGCACGTTAAACACCGAATCCATCATCGCATTGAAACCGGTCTTTCCACCCATCAGGTCTATCAATCCCTGTGGGTCGTGGAAGACAGACCAGGTGTAATGCCAGCTGTTGCCTTCGGTGAAAGCATCGCCCCACTTCAACGGGTTGAATGGAGACTAGAATGTACCGTCCTCGTTACGACCGCGCATCAGCTTGGTTTCGGCGTCGAACAGGTTCTTATAATTCATCGCATGTTTAGCAAAGATGGCGATTTCAGACTCCGGCTTGCCGAGTGCCTTACCTAGTTTATAGATCGCCCAGTTGTCGTAGGCATATTCGAGCGTACGGGCAGCACTTTCGTTAATCTTCACATCGTATGGCACATAACCCAGCTTGTTGTAATAGTCGTAACCTAGACGTCCGGTTGAAGATACGATCGGATGCACAGCGTTTGCACCATGTACGACAGCTTCCCAGAGCGTTTCGATATCGTAGCCGCGCAATCCTTTCAGGTAAGCATCGGCAACCACAGAAGCCGAGTTGTTTCCTACCATACAACCACGATGTCCGGGACTCGCCCATTCGGGAAGGAAACCGCTTTCCTTATAGGTATTCGCCAAACCTTCCTGCATCTTCACGTTCATCGACGGATAAACCAGATTAAGGAACGGGAACAGGCAACAGAACGTATCCCAGAAACCGGTATCGGTAAACATATAACCGGAAAGCACTTCGCCGTTATACGGACTGTAATGCATGACGTTTCCATTGGCATCCACCTCATAGAAGCTACGGGGAAAAAGAACCGAACGATAGAGGCAAGAGTAGAATGTACGCAGTTTGTCGACATTATCGTCATTCACCTGTATGCGTCCCAGCACCTCGTTCCAGGTCTTGCGTCCGGCATCTGCAATCTGGTCGAACGAGCGGCCGCCCAGTTCTTTCAGGTTCTGCTCCGCCTGTTCGGGACTGATAAAAGAGGAAGCGACGCGGGCATGAACCTGCTCGCCGCGACGGGTAGAGAAACCGATAATCGCTCCGGTATGATCTTCGCGGGCTTCGGTTTCACCTTTACGGATCTCGCTATCGCCTACCGTAGCCTTATAAGTAAAAGGCTTGTCGAATACGACAACGAAATAGTTCTTGAAATTATCCGACACGTCCCCACTGTTGCGGGTCGTATAACCGATGATCTTGTTTTCTTCGGGAATGATCTTGATATATGAACCGCGGTCGAAAGCATCGACAATGACATACGAGTTATCCGTTTCGGGGAAGGTGAAGCGGAACATGGCGGCACGTTCAGTCGGGGCAATCTCCGTTACCACATCGTGGTCGGCCAGATACACCCGGTAATAGTTCGGTTTGGCAATCTCTGCCTTATGGGAGAACCAGCTGGCACGCTTATCCTGGTCGAACACCACCTTGCCGGTGATCGGCATTAGCGAGAACTGGCCGTAATCGTTAATCCAGGGACTGGATTGGTGGGTTTGCTTGAAGCCACGAATCTTGTCGGCATCGTAGGTGTAGGCCCAGCCGTCGCCCATCTTGCCGGTCTGCGGCATCCAGAAATTCATGCCCCACGGCATAGCGATAGCCGGATAGGTATTTCCTGTCGACAGGGAATGCTTGGATTGGGAACCGACCAGCGGATTGACGTAATCCACCGGTTCTGCCTTTGCAGCCGCCTTCAACGAAAGCAGGCTGCCGCAAAGGGCAATAGCTAAAACAAATAGTTTCTTCATGGTCTATGTTTGTTACTTAATTTGATGACAACGAATAAGGTTTGTCTGCCTCGGCAAACACGCGCTTCTTGTTCGGTGAAGAAGTTATTTCGAAGGTCAGCTCTCCCCCCGTTCATGATATCCTATTGCGTGATATAGGCTTTCGTGTAAGGCTTGCCGTTCAGCTTGACGGATTTAACGTAGCGGTTCTTGTCGCTCACCTTGTCGGCTTTCACCTCGAAGGTCTTTCCGTTTTCGAGCGAAACCTTCATGTAAGGCTGGTAAGGGGCGCCCAACACATATTGGTCGGTTTCCGGACAAGCGGGATAGAAGCCCATTGCCGAGAGGATATACCAGGCGGACATCTGCCCGCAATCGTCGTTACCGCACAGGCCGTCAATGTTGTTGCGGTACATCTTATTCATGATCTCGCGCTGCCAGTACTGGGTTTTCCAGGGTTGGGAAGTCCACATATAAAGGAACGGGATATGGTGGCTCGACTCGTTGCCATGAACATAGCCGCCCAGAAACCCTTCTTTAGTGACATCTTCCGTTTCGGCAAAGAACTCGTCGGGCAGGTGCATGGTAAACAGGGAGTCGAGTTTACCGACGAATACCTTGTCGCCACCCATCAGCCGGATCATATTGTTTACGTCCTGCGGAACGTAGAACGAATAGTTGAGAGCGTTGCCTTCGATAAATCCTTCGCCATGCGTGCTCAGCAGGTTGAAATTCTCTTTCCAGCGTCCGTCGGAATAGCGGGGACGAGCGTAACCTATCTCAGTGTCGAATACGTTGGCATAATTGGCGGCTCTTTTCTTATATTGTTCCGCAACCTGATTGTTGCCTACCAGGCGGGCGGTGTTGTAGATCGTCCAGTCGTCGTAAGCATATTCGAGGGTCAACGAACCGGCACTGCCGTTATGGTCGAGCGAGACATAGCCTTTTTCCATATATTCTTTCGTGCCGTCGTAGTAAGGGATCGTCGAACTGCTTATCATCGCTTTCAACACTTCCTCTTTATCCAAAGGTAAGCCTTTTGCCACAGCATCGGCCAATACGGATACCGAGTGATAACCGATCATACACCAATTCTCGTTCGCCATGTGGCTCCATACGGGAAGGGCTTTGTGCACGCTCTGCTCGCAATGTTTCAGCATAGAGCGGGCGATGTCGGTGTTGACCTGGCGGTTGATGATATTGAACAACGGATGCAAGGCGCGATAGGTGTCCCAAACAGAGAAGACAGTATAATTAGTAAAGTCGGTGGCGGTATGGATATTACCGTCCAATCCGCGATACCGTCCGTCTACATCGGTGTAGACACAGGGGTTGATCATTGTATGATATAAAGAGGTATAAAGCATGGACATCTGATCATCGTTGCCTTTCGCTTCGATAACAGATAGTTCCTTGTTCCAGTTGTCCGAAGCGCGTGCAGCCAGTTGGTTGAAGCTATATCCGGAAGTCTCGGCACGCAAGTTTTTCAGGGCGCCGTCGGTACTTACGCCGGAGAGGGCGACCTTCACTTCCAGTTCGCCGGAAGCCGATGGATCGAAATCGAAATAGGCAACGATCTTCCGTCCGCCTATATCGGGGAAGTTCTCTTTCATATTGAACTTGCCGTAGCCGCCGCGGTAATCGACTTTCGCCTTCTCCTCGCAACCGTAATGGATGACAGGCTTGGAGAAAGACATAGCGAAATAGGTATAATTAGTGTGTGCCCAACCGTTCGTAATACGGTAGCCGGTGACGAGGGTATCGTTCTCTACGCGGATATTCGTCCACAGCACTTTGCCGTCGTAGTTGTAGATGCCATGTATCATATCCAGGATGATACGCTGGTTGTTTGCTTCCTTCGGGAAGATATATTTATGCACGCCTACCCGTTTAGTGGTCGTCAGTTGCGCTTTTACACCGTAATCGGCAAGCATCACTTCGTAATAGCCGGGGCGCGAAACCTCCGTATCGTGCGAGAAACGCGAGCGGTAGCCGCCATCGGGATTGGTCGCCGTTCCGGGATTCAGTTTCAGGGCACCGGTGGTTGGCATGATCAGGATGTCGCCCAGGTCGAAATGGCCGGTACCACTGAAATGGGTATGGCTGAAACCGACGATACTGCTGTCCTTATGCTGGTAGCCGGCACAATATTCGTAGACGCGAGGTTGATACTTCCCGTCGATGTTATGGGGAATTGTATCGGTGTCGGGACTGAGCTGCACCAATCCGAACGGCGTGCATGCTCCCGGAAACGTATGTCCCATCCCGTTTGTCCCGATAATCGGATTAACGAGCGATACTTTATCTTGCTGGGCATACAGATTTCCGCCTGCCAATGAGGCGGACAGAAGTAAGGCTAAACAGACAGAAGACTTCATATAATATAATGTATTTGTTATTTCGTAAGGAAAGCCTGGTATTCATTCCACATACCTTCGATGCTGCTTTCTTCGCCAAAGATACTCTTTATTGCTTTGTCGAAGCTCCATACGTCGAGGTCGCGTACGGTCAGATGGAATTTGCGGATGGCGTCGGGGTCTTTGGTGGTAAGCCATTGCAGGAAGAAACCAGTCGTGCGGTAGCCGTCCATCCAGTTACCGCCGGGCTTGCGGGTACTCATATCAAAAAAGCCTGCTTCGGCACGCACTGCATCCGCCATCCCTTCGATGCATGCCCAAAACTCTTTATTGGTGGAGTAGCTGCCGATACCTTTCGGCTCGAACTGGTAGGCGTGAACCAGCTCGTGATATAAGACACCGCGTGTTTCAAAGTCGAGCTTATAAAGCGATTCGCCTGCCGACTTCTCGATATGCTGCGTGCTGTAAACGATGGAGATAACCGGGGGATTGCCCGATTTGGCGGATACGCCATCGTAATCTTCCAGTGTATATTGGATGGTCCGCACGTCGTTCATCGTATCTTTTGCGGTATAGAAAAGTGTTTCCGCTACTTTGCGGGCATGATATTTGATGTAAGCATCGGGATCTTGTACCAGGTCGTTATAGATAACCGCTCCTTTTGTCTGCGGGGCGAGTACTTCGAAATCTACCGCGGGGTAGCTGAAGTTTTCCCAGTCAGTCAATAAATCCTTTTCGTAAAACAGGACATCACCGATGACAAGCGTGTCGTTTCCCGCCGTCTCGGCTTCCAACATATATTGCTTATAGTTTGAAGGATAGATAACCTGGCAAAGGATTTCCTGGTAACGGGAACAGAAACTCCGGTTCTTCTGTTCGTCTATCACCACCCATTTCTTTCCGTCGTAGGAACCTTTCAGAGTCCAGTTGACCGGGTCGTGGGCAGGTGTTTCGCCGGAGGAGCAGATTTTGTAACTTTGGATAGGAATGCTGCTTTGAGTATCAAAAACGATTTTATTCAGTCCCTGCGTTTCCTCATAATAAGTAGTGGGATCTCCGTCCGATAATTCCGGGACATTTACAGAGATATTTTCCCGACAAGCAGAGAATAAGAGTAAGCTAACTACTACAAAAACATATCTATTCATATTAACACAACTTTAAGTGAACCCAAGACTAGCATTCGCTATCCAAAGAATACAACTCCCAATAAAACGCCTTTATCCGGAAATGTCTGCCAGACAAAGACGGTGATATTTTCCGAGTGCAATTATAGCCAAATCCTTGCTTTCCGGATTGTTCCCGGTATACCAAAAGAGTGTCATAATCTGCATCCGGTAGATTATGACACTCTTTTGGCGTTTTAGGATACTGTTGTAAGACAGGCAATTTCACCCTATGTAAAGCAGACCCTTGCAAAATGGAATAAAAAAGCAGGTATAAGAAAGAAATAAGTACCTTTGCATTTGTCACATCATTAATAGAACGAGTTATGGGCAAGAAATATCCTATTGGAATACAGAACTTCGAAAGTCTCCGTTTGGACGGATACTTCTATATTGATAAAACAGCCTTGATTTATCAATTGGTAAAAAATGGCAGATACTACTTCCTCAGTCGCCCGCGCCGGTTCGGTAAAAGTTTGCTGATCTCGACCCTCGAGGCTTGCTTCCAGGGAAAAAAAGATGTATTCGAAGGGTTGGCTATGGAAAAGTTGGAAAAAGACTGGATAAAGCACCCCATACTTCATATCGACCTCAACACTCAAAAATACGATACTCCAGAAAGTCTCGACAAGATTCTGAACGACACCCTCGCCTATTGGGAAAGCCAATATGGTACCCGCCCGTCGGAAACGACCCTTTCCCTGCGTTTCGCCGGTATCATCCAACGTGCATGTGAACAAACAGGACAGCGCGTAGTGATCCTGATCGACGAATACGATAAACCGATGTTGCAGGCTATCGGCAACGAGCAATTGCAGGAAAGTTTCCGAAGTACCCTGAAATCGTTCTACGAAGCTTTGAAGAGCAAGGATGGCTATATCAAGTTCGCCATGCTCACAGGGGTGACAAAATTTGGCAAAGTAAGCGTGTTCAGTGACTTGAATAACCTGGATGATATCTCGATGTGGAATGAATATGACGAAATATGCGGAATCAGCGACCGGGAAATCCATGAGAACCTGGAAGCCGAACTGCATGAGTTCGCCAAAGCGCAGGGAATTACCTACGAAGCGATCTGCGACAAACTGAAAGAATATTACGACGGCTACCATTTCACGCACAACTCCATCGGCATGTACAACCCGTTCAGCCTGCTCATTGCATTCAAACGGAAAGAAATCGGTAGCTACTGGTTTGAAACCGGTACGCCTACCTACTTGGTGAAGCTGCTGAAAAAACATCATTATAACCTCGAACGCATGGCGCATGAAGAAACCAGTGCTGATATACTCAACAGCGTCGATGCAGACTCAACCAATCCTATACCGGTTATTTACCAGAGCGGATATCTGACGATAAAAGGATATGACCAACGTTTCGGTTCTTACCGCCTGGGCTTCCCCAACCGGGAAGTAGAAGAAGGCTTCATCCGGTATTTACTTCTTTTTTATACGAATAAAGGGGCGGTCGAATCTCCTTTTGAGATCCAAAAGTTTGTTCGCGAAGTAGAAAGCGGCGACTACGACTCTTTCCTCCGCCGCCTGCAAAGCTTCTTTGCCGATACCCCCTACGAACTGGTGCGCGACCTGGAACTGCATTACCAGAATGTCCTTTTCATCGTCTTCAAACTGATCGGCTTCTATGTAAAGGCGGAGTATCACACTTCGCAAGGCCGCATCGACCTGGTGCTGCAAACAGACCAATATATCTACATGATGGAGTTCAAGCTGGACGGCACCGCCGAAGAAGCCCTCCGCCAGATCGACGAAAAGAAGTATGCGTTACCTTTCGCCGCCGATCCCCGCCAGCTGTTTAAGATCGGGATTAATTTCAGCAATGAGACGAGGAACATCGAGCGGTGGGTGGTAGAATGATATTGATATAACAAAAAGAGCGTCATAATCTGCATGCAGTAGATCATGACGCTCTTTTGACAGTTTAGGACACCTCTAAAACGTATCCGATATTATAGAACGACTTTGAAACTATCCCCTCCTATCCGGATAATATAAGCCCCCGATGCTAAAGAGACCTCTTGCTCCCCTCCGTCGGAACGGAAAGCTTTGTGAAGATTGCCTTCAAAAGTATAGATGCGGACATTCCTGGGATTGTCGGTGCGGATAAACAAACGGTGTTCGTTTACCCAAACGCGGTTACCGGACTCGATCGTGGCATTGGCTACCGGGTCGGGATTCTTCACGATACCGTCGATACGGATTTCTACATTACTACGCACATATTTAATGATATATGCCCCATCGCTGCTGCGCGGTTCAATTTGCTCGCCCCAGCTGGTGGTGACAACAGGTTGCGACAGGTTGTAGCCTTCGGCAAGAGTAAGGTAGAAACGGTAGCTGTCCCACGACTCTACCTCGTAATCGCCGGCAACCGGATCGGTCGTGACACTTTCCACAGAGGGGAGAGTAACAGTGTAAAAGACCGTTGGCGATGGATCGGGATCGGGCTCTACTACCGGCGGCGTTGGCGGAGCAGGTGGATTGTAGGTAAAAGTAGCCGAAACGGTTACATCACTTGCCGGCATAGCGAAAGTGTTGCCGCTGACCGCTACTGTGCCGTTGCCGTCACTACGTGTCACTGTCCATCCGGTAAAGTCGTAGTTTTCCTCTGCTGTGTAAGAGAGGGTAACGGTTTCGCCTTCGGTAATCTTTGCCTTGTTGACAGAGATGGTTCCTCCGGTTGTCTGGGTAACGGTGATGTCATATTCAGGTTTTACAACAAACTTCACCGCCACATCGGCTGTTGTCGTGTTCTTGGCAGTGACAGTGAAAGTGACTTCCTTGCCATTGTTATCCGTAGCATCCGGTTGTGTACAGGAAACAGTATTCCCACTGATAGACCATCCAGCTGGTGCCGAATTATTTTTGAATGCATAGTTTGTTGCCCCGCCTGTCTTTGCTTCCATATCTGCAGGGAGAAGCTGAAAAAGGTCATAGTTTATATCTTCACCATGAGTAATAACGTAATTTTCAGGTATTGTAAGTGTGAAAAGATTCGGAGTCCATTGTGCATAAAGAGTGCTAGTTGAGGAAATTGTTTCTACTTTATTTCCTCCGGTACTATTATCCCACCATTCTATAAAAGTATAATAAGAGCGAATAATAGCCGCATTATTTGGAATTGCTCCACTTTCTATGTAATCTATTATACTTCGGTTTGTCCCGTAGTTAGAGTTGTAAGTAACTTCATAGCCGGTTGTGGAAGTCGTAGAGCCACTTTCATTGATCGTTCCATTGCCATCAATGTTTAAGATTGTTCCTGCTACAGTTCCGTTATTTGTCAATGTTCCACCATTCAGTACGGACAGCGTTACTCCTTCAGCTAACGTTAGTGTTTTACCGTCCGCTATTACCAGCGTCTTGCTATCGGGAATTACTGCGTCAGTATTGAGGGTGGGATTACCATAAACTTTACCACTACCGTTTATGATAATGACACCACCCCAATTATTCTTATCGCTTTCGTCACTGATCGATTTGGTAATGATAAAGGCATAACCGTTTTCGCCGGTGGAAAAAGTACCTGCATTTGAGCCTGAAGTTCCTCCACCGATACCGGGGGCACTACCATCCCCCATAGCCGTTACTGTTCCTTCGTTAATCGTGATTGTTCCTCCGTCTCCATCTTTTCCGCCTCCGATACCACTTCCGCCTCCTCTATATCCGCCAGTCGCAGTAACCGTACCTCCGTTAATGGTGATAACACCTCCGCTTCCACCTTGTCCTCCACCAATGCCAGCTCCACCAGTGCATCCTGTTGCCATAATCGTTCCTCCGTCAATAATGATTGTACCTGCGCTTTCGCCTTGTCGGTCGTTGTCTTGCTTATAATTTCCTCCGATGGCAGCTGAAACATTACCTTTTGGATCCAATGTCAGACTACCGGTACTAGCCTCTGTGATAACAAGTGTATTACCGGTTTCTACTTTAATACAAGCAGGTGCAAGAACGTAAGCGCCTGGAGAAATATAATTTATCCCTTCTACAGTCAAGTTTACGTAGCCTGTGATCGAAAAGGGACAAACCGTTGTCCTAAGCACAATATTCAAATTTCTGATAGTGATATTAACAGGTTCTGCTTCACTGGAAGCAGTTACATTAACCATAATTGTATTAGTCGTTTCTTCTCCGTTCCCTATAATCAGATAGTCGCCGGGGGCATCGATAACGACAGCAGCATCATTAATATTAAATTCCGTTACCGCTGTCTGCCCAAACGTAATCTGCATACATAAAAACAAGAAAGATACAATAAAGGCTACCTTTCCTGCTTTCCATTTTTTGTACTGTTTCTTCATTTGCTCTGTAATTTTGAATGTGTATTTATTAGTTGATTTCAATCGACAGGCAATTACGCCCGTAATCGACTCCTCATTACACTCGAGATCGACACTCGATTACGGGCGTAATTGGGTGTCGATCCTTTCGTCTGAGAAATCATGTTATTCTATGACAGGACGGTCATCATCGCCGACATTGCCTGATTTGCCACCTACCCAAAGGGAAGTGGAAGCGCTGCGGGGCGATTTCAGAGTCGAACCGGTGGAATATTGGGTCGTAATAGTCAATGTATATTCGCCGTTGGCTAGTCCGGGGGGGGGGACTAAGAGCATCAGTTCCGACGGTTTGTTGGCGGCAATCATATCGGCATCGAGTTTCGTTACGATACCTTTAATATTAGTCAGGGTTACACCCACTGCCGGATCGTCGCCCATTACTTTCAACATGGCACCGCGAACAATAAGGTTGCGTCCCGAGGTAGCCGTACCGTCTTTGAGGTTGGTTTTGCGGTCTTCCGTTTCGAGGATGTACATCACGTTTGACTTCGTACCCAGGATGTTGACCGCTGTTTGTGCAATCGCTTCACGCAGATCTTTGTCCTGCGTAACAGCGACATAGATAGAATTTTTTTCAGTATTCCATACACCGCCTTCAACAACGCCAAGGAATTTGGCTACGGCGCGAAAGAGTCCGGTGTTGACACTATACCCACTCAGGATAAGGCGGGCAACCACGCGGTTGTAGAGTGAAACAGAGTGTCGAAGTGTTTCGATGCGCAGTCCGGTGTCTTCTTTCAACATCTCGTCGATGATGTCGTCGAAGTCTGCTTTACCAGCCGATTCGAGTTGTAAGATCTTGTCTGTCAGGTTGTCGGTGGTTACCGTATTGTCGACTAACCACCCTTTTAATACGTTTTGCATAGGCTTAAATCTAATTTAGTTCTTACAGAACTAAGTCAATATCAAGCATTGATAATTAATCCTTATTAAAGATTTGAGTCACTATTCCATTCTTTTTGTTTTTTCAGAAATAACGTTCTACCCCTTGGGAATCCGAACATTATAATTATCTTTGGCACCATTATTAACGTAGTTCTGCAAGAACTATGATAATCTTTCTCCTCTCCCCTTTAAATAATGTAAAAATACTTTCCCCCATAAAACACCCATTTATCAAAATCACTTGCTTTATTACAGGTTTCCTTGCCGTCAGTTTCAACTGACGGTTTAAAGGTTGCTCTCTTATTTTGGCTTTCAGCCACATTTCCCTTACATATCAACTCGAGAAATGGGACTAAAGTCCAAAGATAGAGAGCCATTAGCAGTCCGTCAGTTAAAACTGACGGCAAAGAAACCTGTAACCGGGCCGGTCATTCGCATCTGTTCCGATACTCCCCCGGCATCTGATTATACTTAGCGGCGAACTCGCGGTAGAAATAGGATTTGTTGGAAATGCCTATCTTATATATTATCTCCTGTACATTCAGGTTGGTGGTGACCAGCAATTGGGCGGCGTAGGTCAACCGGTAATCCTTAATGAAGTCGGAAGGGATAAGCGGAGATATCTTCTTGAAACGGCGGTAGAGCGAGCGGGTATTCATTCCCAGCTTCTCGGCAATCAGCTCGGGACGCAAGATTTCTTCTTCCAGGTTCTCCTTGATAATAGCGATTACGGCATCCATAAACTCCTTGTCTTCCTGATGGAGTAATTGCCCGCCGGACTGCTCGTAGGCGCTTTCGGGCGAGTAATAGTAATCTTTCAGTTCTTTCTTGCTCGTCATTAGGCGGTTCACTACCGAGCGAAGCACCACCGACGAGAAAGGTTTGGTCAGATAAGCGTCTGCCCCCAGATCCAATCCTTTCGCCTGGTCGCTCTCCGAGATACGGGCGGAAACGACAATCAAAGGGATATGGCGGGTGAACTTGTCCGACTTCACGCGGCTGACCAGTTCCAGACCGTCTATCTCCGGCATCATGATGTCGGTGATGATAAGGGCAGGCGTCTGCTTCTCCATCAAACCAAAGGCTTCTTCCACGCTGAATGCTTCCTCTACGGTATAATCGGAGGATAGCGACTCCTTGATCAGCCAGACGATGTCTTTATTATCGTCTACCACAAGAATGAGCGGTTTGTTGCCGGCAGGTTCTACCTGCGGCACAGCCACCTCATCCGACGAAGAAACAGGTTCGACTTCCAGATAAGGCAGGCGGACGATAAATTCGGCGAACTGCCCTTCTTCGCTTTTTACCTCTATCGTTCCGTTCAGGGATTGCACCATGCTATGGCAAATGAACAACCCCAGGCCGTTGCGTGAGGTCGTTTGGGTATAATTGTTTCCGTCCAGGTCGCCCAGGATGCGGTAGCGGTCGAAGATCGTTTTCCGGTCGGCTTCCGATATTCCTTTGCCGGTGTTATATACGCTGATAACCAGCATTTCGTCCGCTATCGTTGCCGAGATACGGATGCTGCCTGCCTCGTCGGTATATTTAAAGGCATTGGAGATCAGGTTGACCAGTATTTTCTTCAGGCAGGTAGGATCGGTATTCCAGTCGAGCGATTCGGGAAGGGACTGGGTAAAGTATATTCCGTTCTGCTCCGCAATAGGGGTGAACGATTCGTATTGCCGGCGGATAATATCGGAGACAGAGGTTTTCCGGATACTGAAATAATTCATTCCCGCTTCTTCTATCTTGCGGAAGTCCAGGATTTCCTGTATCAACTCGTTAAGGCTCGCCACGTTATCCCGCAAGATGCGGATATATCTTTTCAGTTTGCCGTCAGAGGTATTCTCCGCGTAAGCATGGATATAATCCCCTACTCCGTTGAGCAGCGTGAGCGGGGTACAAAGTTCGTGCGTGATGTTGGCGAAGAAGTTGAGTTTGGCTTCATACAGCTTTTCCTTCTGTTCTTCCCGAATCTTTAGGGCGACCAATTGCTGCTTTTCGGCAATCCGCCGGTTCAGGCGATAGAGCAGCAAACCCAGAAGGAGAAGGAACACCAATACATATAATATAATAGCCCAGGTAGAAAGATACCAGGGGGGGGGAAGCACCTTCAGGGGCAAAAGATATTCGCGGGCATTCGAGTCGTAGACATCGTTCTTGTAACGGACTTTCAGGACATAATTGCCGTAGGGTAGCTTGGTGAAGGATACTTCGTTGCTCTTTTGCAATTCCGTCCAGTTGGCTGTATAATTCTGCAACAGATAAGAGTATTCGTAGTTTTCGCCATGGATATAATCGGTGGCGACAAAGGAGATGGTAAATGTCGAAATATCGGGCGGGATCGTTACCGGAGAGGACGCTGCCGCCGTATAGTCGTAAAGGCTTACCGTCTCCTCTCCCATCTTTAGCTCGAAGAAATGGAGATCGGGGCGGTAGTTTTCCATCTGGTCGTTTTGCGGGTCGATCCGAACGAGACCGTCGATGCCGCCGAAAAACAGCCGCCCGGTGTAAGGGCATTTCCAATAAGCATCGTCGGAGAATTCCGTCACTTTCAGTTCCTGATGGCCGTAGTTGTGGAAGAAGCTGTTGCGGGGATTGTATTTCGTCAGCCCTTTGTTGGTGCTTAGCCAGATACATTGGTCGCTGTCTTCGAGTATGCCATGGATCATGTCGTTGCTGATGCCGTCGCTCCGGTCGGACTGCCTTAGGTCGCAAACACCCGAGCGGCTGCATTTCATGCGGGTCATACCGGAGCTGGCACCCAGGTAAAAGGTCGAGTCGCTACTATAAAGCAGGCTCAGGACGTCACCGATTGCTTGGTTGGAGGAATTGTTCATCGACATGAAGTCGTATTGCTTGGTCGACAGGTCGAAACGCGCCATTCCATAACCGCTACGGCTGCCCAGATAGATAGTCGACTCGCCGTCGTAGTATATGGAATAAAACTCGTTGCAGACTTTCCCGTCTTTCTCCAACAGATGCGATTCGATATATTTGACGGTCAACCCCGACGGGATCTTTTCGAGAATAACCTCGATCAGTCCGTCGCCCGTAGTTGCCATCCATAAGGTAGAGTCGTTTACCTCGCAGATGGAATGGACGTATCGGATCTTCGTATCGATCTTACTGGGGAGCGTATGGACTTTCCCGTCTTCATAGGAGTAATAAGAAAGACCGGGACCATCCGTACCGATCCATACCAATGAATGATAGCGGCTTTTATAAAAACAATAGACGCGGTTGTTCGATAAGCCGTTGGCGGTGGTGAAGCGGGTTATCTTGTCCGCAGGTATTTGTTTGCCTTTATAGGAATCATACGCTTTTATACGGACAAAGCCGCCGCCTTTCGTCCCGAACCATAAGGTCGTATCCTCATCGGTAAAAACGGAACGCACCGGGTTGCGCATCACAAAAGGCAGGTCTTCGAGCGAAAGCCCGTCGAAACGCTCGTACTTATCGTAAAGCATCCGGATGCCCTGGCCGTCGGTGCCAATCCAAAGGATATTCTGCTTACGGTCTTTCAGCATACTGAAGATACCGATATTCAGGTCGAAAGCCTCTTCCGGATGCTCCGGGTCGAGCAACAGGCCGTTGCGGAATGCCAGATACAGCTTGGACTGAAAGGGGACGATGCGGGAGACATTACCGTATTTCCCGATCCAGACGGAGAGGTCGGATAAGTAACTGACTTTCTTATCTTCCGTCCGATATTGATATAGTTTATAACCGGCATCTACATAATAAAGAATACCCTCCTCGTAGAAAGCCTGCTCTATCTGTTTATCGTGTATTTTGCTTTCCTCCACCTGCAAAGTAAGAGGGGTTGTTGAATAGTCGGGAATGATGTTCTTTAAAAAGCCGTCGGATGAAAGGCATGAGAAATGCCCTTGCGGATCGGAGAACAGTACTTTCACCGTTTCCGGATCGATTCCTTGCGTATGAACATCCTGAAAAGAGCCTGTCCGGGCGGTATAGCAGGAAATAAAGTTCTTCCGGCTGATAACGAGGGTGTTTTCGGCAGAGTCGGTCGCGATCAGCTGGCATTCGGGATATTCTGTGTACGAGGCGGTTACTTTGCGTTCCTTGAGAGAAAACCTGTTCAGCCCCATTGAAGTAGAGATCCATAGATGGTCGGGACCGCCATCCGAAATCTTATTGATGATATTGCTGCAAAGCGTATTCTTGTTATCCGGCTCAAAACGGTAGACATAGGTGTTTTTTTCATTATAGAGGTTCAGTCCGTCGTAAGTACCGATCCATATATAGCCATGTGCATCTTGATAAATATCGATAATCGCATTGTTCGACAGATCGATCGCATTCGCCTTATGCAAAGAGACCGACGCCATGCCGTCCGGTAAAGAAGAAAGCAGGAACAGAGCGAGTATCAGAAACTTTATGGGAAGCCACCGAGTCTGTATCTGTTTATTATTGGTCTGAGTCATAGTGTTCTTATTAGTAGTACAACAATCCGATATCCACCTGATAATCCGCAGAATATCGATCAGACGACAAATATAATCCATCTTTTCCGTAATATTAGAACTTTTTAAGCCTAAAGAAATAAAGGATTATTAATAAAACGATAACTTCGCGTATTCCAAGGAAACAACATCGTTTTAACATATATAATATGAGAAAGTATCTACCTCTTGCTGCCTCCGTACTGCTTCTTGCAGCTTGCAGCGAAAAACCGGGTTACGAAATAACCGGTACAGTATCAAACGCCGACCTGAATGGACAGTATGTATATCTTTATGAGTACGGAAATCCCGACGTCTTGCCTTTCGACAGCGCATTGGTAGAAAACAATGCCTTCAAATTCAAAGGAACACAAGACGGGTCGTTTCTCGCCACCATCCAGTTCTCGACAGATGTCGTTCCTCAGGAACGCGGTAAAGCGACTCCGTACAAAACAACATTTACGCTTGAAAACGGCAAACTTACCGTCAATCTGGACAGCATGTCCGCTGTAACAGGAACACCGGCCAACGATGCAGAAAAGGCATTAAAGGAAAAGATCAATCCTTTTACCGAAGAAATGAGCAAACTTAGCGAAGCATTCCGTTCCGAAGACAAATCGATTGCCGATGCTGCCGAAAAGAAATATGACGAACTGAGCGACAAGATAACGCAGGTTATATGTAACTATATCCTCGAACACATGGATCAGAAAATGTCTGCCAAATATCTGTATGACAACCGCTATAACCTGAGCGAAGAACAGCAGAACCAAATCCTGTCGCAGGCAGACTCCAGTTTCAAATCCGTACCGGGCATCAACCAGATGGTAGCTCACCTGGAAGTATTGAAAAACGTTGCTGTCGGTAAAAAGTTCATCGACTTCGAAATGGCAGACCCGAAAGGCGAAATGCACAAACTGTCTGAATATGTAGGCAACGGCAAGATCGTTCTGATCGACTTCTGGGCATCCTGGTGTCCTCCCTGCCGCAAGGAAACGCCGCATCTGGTAGAACTCTACAAACAATATAAGAACAAAGGTTTCGAAATCGTAGGCATCTCCCTCGACAGCAAAGCCGATGCCTGGGCGAAAGGCGTAAAAGATCTGAACATTACCTGGACGCAACTGTCTGATCTGAAAGGCTGGCAGAATGCCGGTGCCGCCCTTTACGGCGTAAACAGCATCCCCCACACCCTGTTGGTCGACAAGGACGGAACGATCATTGCCAAGAATATTCATGGCGAAGAAATCAATGCCAAGTTAGTGGAAGCATTAAACACCGGCAAATAACAAACCTGGTCTGTTGCAAGGAAAAATTAAAAATTCTATCTTTGTGCGGTCTTAGAGAAAGCGATATTACGTAAAAATTAGCATAAAGTTTTATTATCACTTTTAAATAATAAATTAGCGATTATGATTTATTCACATGAAGTTCAACACATGTGTGTTGTAAAGAAGGGAGCCAACCATCCTTGTGCTCCGATTCCTGAAGAAGGAAAATGGGTTAGATCTACTCAGATCACTGACATTTCAGGTTTGACTCATGGTGTGGGTTGGTGTGCTCCTCAGCAAGGTGCATGTAAACTGACACTGAACGTTAAAGAAGGAGTCATTCAGGAAGCGCTGGTAGAAACTATCGGTTGTTCAGGTATGACACACTCTGCTGCTATGGCATCAGAAATCCTTCCGGGTAAAACACTTTTGGAAGCATTGAATACTGACCTTGTTTGCGATGCTATCAACACAGCAATGCGCGAATTATTCCTTCAAATCGTTTACGGTCGTACACAGTCTGCTTTCTCTGAAGACGGCCTGCCTATCGGAGCTGGTCTGGAAGACTTAGGTAAAGGTCTGCGTAGCCAGGTTGGTACTATGTTCGGTACATTGGCAAAGGGTACCCGTTACCTGGAAATGGCTGAAGGTTACTGTACTCGTATGGCATTGGATGCTGACGATCAGGTAATCGGATATGAATTCATCCACCTGGGTAAATTCATGGAAATGGTAAAGAAAGGCATCGATGCTAACGAAGCTCTGGAAAAAGCTAAGGGTTCTTACGGTCGTTTCAAAGAAGCTGTAAAATATATCGATCCTCGTAATGAATAAGAAAACACTGACACGCGTCCTGGTCGGGCTGATTATTATCACAGCTATTGCCTCGGTGATCACCTACTTCGTTCTGAAGCCGGATCGTCCTTGGATGGCTTTTTATCTGGCCTGTTGCGGAGGTGTGCTTGTTTTCAACTTTCTAATATCTTTATTC
>JAJPZM010000253.1 GCA_021204335.1 Parabacteroides sp.
AAAAAAGATCTGTTTTAGGAGCTTACATCAAGCAAACCGGTAGTTTTGGAGTTTTTGATGGAAGAATGCCCCAATGCTTTGCTGATGATCCCTACAGACATTCCCTGGTAGAATGCCAGTGTCGCCCAGGTATGGCGGGCGGTGTGGGAGCTGATCTTCACACCGGGCAGCAACACTGCTGCCATTTTTACCAAATCCTTGTTGAAGTTGTGCAGTGCGTGCAGGTAACAGGCGTAGGGTTCGCCTTTATCCTTTTGTTTCCCGTCCAGGATAGGAAGCAGGTAAACGGAATCCGGGTTGTCATTCCAGAATTCCTCCAACAGCCAGGCCGCTTCCCGGGGAATGTGTACCGTAAGTTGCCGCCCGGTCTTATGCCGGCAGTAAACGAGGCAGTTCCCTTTGATATCCTGTCGTCGCAGGTGAGCCAGATCGATAAACGGCATTCCCCTCAACAGGAACATCAACAGGAAATAAGCTAGCGCGCGCCGCTCTTTTTGGGGTAATTGCCGGAAATCGGCATGCAGCAGTACGCCGATTTGCTCCTTTGTCAGTGCCCGTTTGGTTTGCTGCTCTACCTTAGTATATATGCCGTCGAATAATTTTGCCTCGTAAGGCAGCACTTTTTCAGCGACAAGCCGGTTATAAACAGCTTTTAAGGTGCGCATATAGGTGGAGATCGTGTTCAGACTTTTCCCGTCCCTTTTCATCCACTCTTCATATTCTTTCAGCCTGCCTGGCATGAATACTTTATCCACCGGCATATCTTCGCCACCGGAAAACTTCATAAATGATTTCAGCGCATACCGATACGTATGTGCCGCCGGTCGCTTCCTGTCCTTTTCCAGGCAGCTGATGACCGATTGCATGTAAGATGTCAAATCTTTTTCTTTCATAATCAATTGTTTTTAATTCCCACATCGTGTGAGCTATCTCCCAACAGATACGCCGAAAGGAATGTTTATGGGGGGGGACAAAGTAAAGGATAGAAGGAAATTGTAATAGTATGCAAGGATGATAATTATTAGGTTACGAATTTTTTAGAAGAAATGCTTGTAAGCTTAAACAATTACTTTATATTTGCACAATTACTTAATTATGGTAAGTATGCAATCAATAGGTAAATTAAATGACTACTTAAATCGGATATTAGGACTGTCATGTAAAGATCGAGAGTCGGTGACTTCTTATATTAAGTCATTGCCTGTCTATCTGAGGAATAGTTTCCTCTTTTATCTTCTTTGTGTGGAAGATGTTGATTTTTTAGTATTTGAGCCACTTAAAGAAATGAAAGGTTCCGCTTTGATTTCATCTGCAAAAAAGTTGCAAGAACAGACCAAACTCCGGACGCTGATTCTTTTACCTCGTATAGATACAAATCTTAGACGGACATTGATAAATGGCAAAGTTGATTTTGTTGTGCCGGACAAGCAGATCTATTTACCATCCATGTGTATATATTTAAATGAACGAGGGCTGGGAATAGGTGCAGCAGGAGATAAAGTGATTTTCTCTCCTGCTGCGCAAGCATTGTTATTGTATCATTTACAAGTTCGCCCGTTGGAGGGGCTAACACTGAAAGAGATAGCGTCGTTGCTGGACTATTCAGCTAAAACAATTACCTTAATAGCAGGCGAGTTGATAAAAGCGAATATTTGCACATTGAAATCGCAAGTTCGCTGTAAGTTGTTGACTTTTATTCGATCGGGGAAAGAATTATGGCAAATTATTGAACCGATGCTTGAATCTCCCATTGTACAAGTTTACTATATAAATGAGTTGCCTAATAATTTAGAAAAGATAGCCAAGGTTAGTTATGATTCGGCTTTAGCGCACTATTCTTTTTTAGCAGAACCTAAGCAGCGAACTGTCGCTATAGCCAAGCGAAATCCGATTGTTCGTGATTTATTGGTCGATAAAGAACTTCATCCGACAGAAGGTCAGATACGTGTAGAATTATGGAAGTATAATCCTACTTTGTTGAGTAACATCTCGTTTGTGGATAGGTTGTCATTGGTTTTATGCTATAAAGAGAACGAAGATGAGCGTGTAAATAAGGAAATAGGCCAGTTAATTGATAAAATGCAATGGTAGGAGTAGATAAACTAAGAGAGTTTTTAGGTGAATTCAAATCGAATTATGTAGTGATAGGTGGAACAGCCTGCAACCTGAATTTAGAAGAAGCTGATTTACAAGGACGAGCAACAAAAGATATAGATATGATTGTTGTCTGTGAAGCTATTACACTTGAATATGTGAAACGCTTTTGGGAATTTATTTATGCAGGAGGTTATTCTTTATGGCAAGTCAAAAATAATGATGAGGATAAAAAATGTTTCTATCGCTTTGTTGAACCAGCCGATAAATCTTTCCCGGCTTACATAGAACTGTTTTCACGTGTTCCTGATAGTATCGAATTACCTGAAGATGCTCACATCGTACATATACCTATGGAAGAATACTTATCCAGTTTTTCTGCGATCCTGATGGATGATGATTATTACACTTATGCTATTCAGCATACAAGAGAAATTGAAGGTGTTCAGGTTCTTGACAAGGATGCGCTGATTGTTCTGAAAGCAAAGGCATTCCTAAACAATTTGCAACGTAAACAGGCCGGTCAAACAGTTCATCAGGACGACATTGATAAACATAAAAAAGACATCTACCGGATGGCATATTTACTAGCTGCAGATGAGCGGTTTGAAGTTTCGGAAACGATTAAGAGTGATTTGCGTCTATTTTTGTTGTCCTTAAAAGATAATCCCATCAATACAAAAGCTATCTCAAAGTTTATGAACTTATCTGAATTGTTATTGACTGATTTTGAAGAATTATTAATCGAGGTATTCCAGTTATGACAACCATACAATTTGCATCAGACTTGCATCTCGAATTTCGGGATAATACTCTGTTTATGAAGGATAATCCTTTAAATGTTTGTGGCGAGATATTGGTATTAGCCGGAGATATAATCTTGTTAGGCGAACAAAAACTGGAAAAACACCCATTCTTTGACTGGTGTGCATCACATTATAAGGAAACCTATATTATTCCAGGCAATCATGAATATTACAGTGGATATGAATTGGCTGATACTTTGGCTGATTTTGAATATTTATTACGTGATAATGTTCGTTATATCAACAATAAAAGTGTACTTCTCGATAATATGGAGATATTTTTTACTACACTTTGGAGTCCAATAAAGGAAGACGAAATTGTGCCTGTTCAAATGGGACTGTCAGACTGTCACAGGATTATTTATCAATCTCGACACTTTACTTCGCAGGACTATAAAGAGGTTCATTATATTTGTATGAACTGGCTGAGGAATGCACTACAATTATCAACTGTAAATAAAAAAATTGTAGTAACCCATCATTGTCCGACTCTCTGCTTTCGAGATCCACGTTTCATAGAAAGTGATATTAATTCTGCCTTTTGTGTTCCCTTGGATGAATTTATTATGAAATCAGATATTGATTATTGGATATTTGGGCATACACATTATAATGGCGGTTCTAATTTTCAAATTGGGTCTGCTAAGCTTCTAAGTAATCAGTTAGGCTATGTAAAATATAATGAGCATAAGGCGTTTAGTTGTAAAGTATATATTTAAAAAAATATTCGATGACCGATTGCATGTAAGATGTTAAATTCATTTTTCCTGTCTTTTTATGTTTTTACTCTCCAAATGTCAGACTTTTGGTCTTTTTACTAACCGGTAAAACGGTTAATTGGTTGCTTTCAGAGAAAATAAGGAGGATTTTCTGGGGCTTTCAATCTCTCTGTCGGAAAGCATCCGAATGATTTTTTAATTCTTCTGTATATTTCAGGGGAAACATCCGATCGTTTTGCCCCAACTATGCGGATGAATTTCGGGATTCATTCGGATGATTTTTTAACAGTTGGGAAAAAGAGAAAAAACAGGAAAAATAGAGGTCGGAAAAGGGGAAAAGTAAATGGTTTTACTCTGGGCGGTGATAAAAAGTAGAACGGTTTAAAGTAACAATATTTCAGTACCGGTAAAATATCATTGACACTTGCCGGAAATCATCCGAAAGATTTTCAAAGTTAGAACCAAAATGATCAAAAAATAACCGGACAGCAACAATCTGTTATATTTAAACTCATCAGGAGTAGGATATTCTAAAGAAAATATGAAACATTGTTAGATACGCAGGGGAGTACCTGGATTAAATAACATTTTGTCAAAATGTTACCCGATACCTGTTGCTTTTCGGATTGTTGTTTACAAAAAGCCGGATATCAGGAGATGATACCCGGCTTTCTTTATGGAGGAAACAATAGTTATTATTGTCTGTAGCTTGCTAATTCGTCAGCGTTGAACTTGTCGATGAAGTTGCAGTGTTTTTCCACTTCGGCTTCAGCATAGTTCAGGTAGACAACAGCTGATTTGGCGAACATTTCGGGAGCTTTGGTTGCGTCCTGGATCAAGAGGTGCGACATGATGCAGTCGGCTGCCATTTCGTAAAGGCGGCGGGCAACGAAGTCTAATAATTCCTGATTCTGGGCTTCCTTCACCTGGTTCATGCAGGCTTCCAGCTTGTTGGCCATTTCAACCAGACGGGCTTTCAGCGGTTCCATTTCGGCAGAATATGGGATTGCTTCGAATTCGCGGATGATTGTCAGATAAGAACCGTTTGTTACGTAACGGATAGCGGCAACTGTCTGCAACTGTGTCGTACCTTCATAGATGGAAGTGATACGGGCGTCGCGGTAGATACGCTGGCAAGCATATTCCAGCATGAAACCTGAACCACCATAAATCTGGATACAGTCGTAAGCATTCTGGTTGGCATATTCGGAGTTCATACCTTTGGCCAACGGTGTGAATGCGTCGGCCAGTTTGGCATATTTCTTCTGCTCCCGACGTTCTTCCGGAGTCAGTTTGCGTTCATGAGCAATATCATCCAACGCTTTGTAGATATCTACATACCGGGCGGTCTGATATAATAATGTACGGCCGGCATCCAGTTTCGCCTTCATGATAGACAGCATGTCGTAAACTGCCGGGAAGTCGATGATCGCTTTGCCAAACTGTTTACGTTCTTTGGCGTATGTCAATCCTTCGTTGTAGGCAGCCTGGCTCAAGCCGACAGACTGTGCGGCGATACCCAGACGGGCACCGTTCATCAATGCCATTACATATTTGATCAGACCTAGTTTGCGGTCACCGCAAAGTTCTGCTTTAGCATTCTTGTAAACCAGTTCACAAGTAGGAGATCCGTGGATACCCAGCTTGTTTTCAATGCGGCGAACGTCTACACCACCCTCTTTCTTGTCGTAGATGAACATAGACAGACCACGTCCGTCTTTCGTTCCCTCTTCCGAGCGGGCAAGTACCAGGTGCAGGTCGGCATCGCCATTGGTGATAAAACGTTTTACACCGTTCAGACGCCAGCAGTTTTCCTGTTCGTCGAACGTTGCTTTTAGCATGACGGATTGCAGGTCGGAACCGGCATCCGGCTCCGTCAAGTCCATCGACATCGTTTCGCCGGCGCAGATGCGTGGGATGAAACGGCTGTGCTGATCTTCGTTTCCGAATTCATATAATGTTTCGATACAATCCTGGAGCGACCAGATGTTACCGAATCCTGCATCGGCAGCAGCAATGATCTCGGCACACATGGTGTACGGCGTGATCGGGAAGTTCAAACCGCCGAAACGGCGCGGCATGGTCATACCGTTGAGGCCGGCTTTTATCATTGCACCCAGGTTCTGACGGGTTCCCGAAGCATATTCCACACGTCCGTTAGCGCAGTGAGGACCTTCTTCGTCGACACCTTCAGCATTGGGGGCAATGATCTCGCCGGTAATCTCGCCGGTGATTTCAAGCACTTTGTCGAATGAGTCCATGGCATCGGCATAATCCTGCGGTGCGTAATCGAACTCATCTTTATCTCTGTAATTGCGTTCTTTCAGTTCACAAATACGTTCCATCATCGGATTGTTCAAGTGATACTTGAGTTCCGGTATGTCTGTATAATAATTTGCCATCTCTTTACTTGCTGTTCTGTTTGTAATACTTAATCATCTTCGGAATCACCTCTTCAACCGTGCCGTTGATCACGTAGTCGGCAATCGTGTTGATCGGAGCGTTCTCGTCGTTGTTGATAGAGATGATGATACCGGCATCCTGCATACCTGCAATGTGCTGGATCTGTCCGGAGATACCGCAAGCGATATATAATTTCGGACGGACGGTTACACCAGTCTGGCCAATCTGGCGGTCGTGATCGCAGAAACCTGCATCGACGGCTGCGCGGCTGGCACCGACTTCGGCGTGAAGTTCTTTCGCCAATTCGAACAATTTATCGAATCCTTCCTTTGAGCCCATTCCATAACCGCCGGCTATGACGATCGGAGAGCCTTTCAGGTTGTGTTTGACCTTTTCTGCGTGGCGGTCGATCACTTTCACTACATAATCCGTTTCGGGAACGAATTTAGCTACGTCGTGGCGGATCACTTCGCCTTTATAATTAGCGTCCAGGATTTCTTTCTTCATCACGCCTTCGCGAACGGTAGCCATCTGCGGACGGTGTTCGGGGTTGATGATGGTGGCAACGATGTTACCGCCGAAAGCCGGACGGATCTGATACAACAGGTTTTCGTAAGTGATTCCTGCTTTCTTATCTTCGTGCGAACCGATTTCCAGAGAAGTACAGTCGGCCGTTAGGCCGCTGGTCAGTGCAGATGATACACGCGGACCCAGGTCGCGACCGATAATGGTAGCACCCATCAGGCAGATCTGCGGTTTTTCTTCTTTGAACAGGTTGATCAGTACGGAAGAGTGGGGCAGGGATGTGTAAGGAAACAAGCCCGGAGCATCGAACACATGCAGTTTGTCGACTCCGTAAGGCAACACCTGGCTTTCCATCCCTTCAAGGCCGCTACCGGCAACAACCGCTTCCAGCTGGCAACCTAACTGATTGGCTAACTTACGACCTTTGGTCAGAAGTTCGAGACTCACATCGGCAACGGTCTTGCCTTCAATCTCACAATATACAAATACGTTATTCATAATCTTATCCGATGGTGTGGTTAGCTAACAGTTCAACAATCATATCTTCTATATCTTTGTCCGCTCCGGTCAGCGTTTTGCTTTCCTTTGCCTGGAATACGATATTCTGTATCGCTTTAACCTTGGTAGGCGAACCGGACAGACCACATTGTGCCAGATCTCCGTTTACATCGGATACGCTCCATTCCTGGATGTTCAGGTACGGGCGTTTTTCATACAACTCCGGATACTGGATAGCGGCCGGGCCGTCGGGATGGCAGGCAGTCGGCATAGCCGCTTTTTCCTGTGCACCCAAAGCACGTTTGTATTTCTGTACCAGCTTGGCATTGCGTGGGCGGCAGGGAGCTGCCGAACCATTTACTGTGATGACGATAGGCAGCGGGCCTTCTACGGTTTCCACACCTCCGTCGATATGACGTTTTACGGTGATACGGCGGGTTGCTTCGTCCACATTCAGAATTTCTTCTGCGTAAGTGATCTGTGTGAGTCCCAGCTTTTCAGCTACCTGCGGACCTACCTGTGCTGTATCTCCATCGATAGCCTGACGGCCGCCGATGATAATGTCATAATCGTTAATTTTTTTGATAGCCGTGGCCAGGGCGTAAGATGTTGCCAGTGTGTCGGCTCCTGCAAAGGCGCGGTCGGTTAACAAATAGCCGCCATCGGCTCCGCGGTATAAACCTTCGCGGATAATTTCTGCGGCACGTCCCGGTCCCATCGTTAGCAAAGTAACAGTTGATCCGGGGTAGGCATCTTTTAGGCGTAGCGCCTGTTCCAATGCGTTCAGGTCTTCCGGGTTAAAGATGGCGGGGAGGGCGGCACGGTTTACCGTTCCGTCTTCTTTCATCGCATCCTTTCCCACGTTGCGTGTGTCCGGAACCTGTTTCGCTAAAACAATAATTCTTAAACTCATATTAATATAGGAATATTAGATTTCTATAATCCTAAAAATTATTTGGCAATTAGTTAAAAATTACCGATTGCAAAAGTAGTCAAACATTCTTTATCTCAAAGAACTTTAACCTGAAATATGCACACTTTAGGGTTTATTGAGCACTTAATCGG
>JAJPZM010000456.1:0-19514 GCA_021204335.1 Parabacteroides sp.
AAAGACAATAAAAACGAAAAAACAAAGACAGATCTCATTTCATAACTTCCGCGAGAATGAAATATTCTACGAAAGTAAATCTTTTCCCCGGATACAAGGCATAGAAAAGTAGGGTAAAATGACATTCTGACAAAATGATTACTGCTAATATTTCTTCAAAATATGATAAGAAATGAATAACATATCACTCGGTATCAAATAATTGAATATCTTTGGCATAAATAAAAATTTGGGGAACTAATTGATAAGCAGCATAAATAAGAAATGAAGAGAAAGAGTAATAAAGTTGTTCAGAAACGAGAGAGAATGCGACGTGCTGTAATCGCATTTTATCAAGATAACAAGAAATGGCCTTCGTCTACTGCCAAAGACCCGAAGGAAATGCGGATGGGAATGTGGATTTCCAGAACCAGATATCTCAAGAATCATCATCCGGAAAGACTCCCAGAGAAAATCATGGATCTGATCGATTGGATAGATGAAGAAAAAATACAAATGAATCTGGACCAATGGGAAAACAGTTATCTGAAACTAAAAGAATTTATCGATAAGAACGAACGCTGGCCTGCCCTGGGTTCGCCGGACCCGGCTGAAGCCAAACTATATAACTGGTGTACAACCCAAAGAGGGTTGAAAAAAACCCAAGAGAGACCGGGTGATCAAAAACAGGATTGCCAAGCTCGATGCGATCGGATTCAAATGGGAAGTAAATCCGGTAAGACCCTGGAAAGAGTCGTTCGAACTGGTAAAGGAATTCTATGCCCAGCACCAACGATGGCCGGTTCACACTCCAAGGAATGAAGAAGAAAGCAAACTGGCTAAATGGTGCAGCCTGATGAGATCTTGCAGAAACAAGCCCAAATCAACAATGAAGCTGACTCCTACGCAAATTAGAAAGCTGACTCAAATAGGTTTCGAGTGGGAGCCCAAACGCACATATACGAGCCATTCCAAAGAACAATTGGATAAATGGTGGATGGAGAGATTCAATGAGTTTAACGAATTCATCACCAAAAAGAAAAGATACCCCAATACCAAAACAAAATGCAAAAATGCAAAAGAAGCCACTCTATATACATGGTGGATGAGGATGGCATATTTAAGAAGGGCAGGGAAATTGCAGGAAGACCGCATACAGCTACTTGACAGCATCGGTTTCAGATGGGGAAAAAGTAAATAAACAAGAAAAGGTTTGAAATTGAATTTCAAACCTTTTCTTGTTGTTCAACCAGGATTCGAACCTGGACTAACAGGACCAGAATCTGTTGTGCTACCATTACACCATTGAACAATTTTCAGTATTCGAGTAGTAGCGTTCTCGATTACGGCTGCAAAGATACGCACATTTTTTATTTCTGCAAATATTCTGCAAAAAAAATTCATCAAAATAAACTTTTTTCTTTCACCCCTGTTTTGAAATTGTAGGGTTTATACATATATTAAATAGAGAAATCATGTACATAATAAATTTAAGAGTATATTTGCAACTTCGATTATTATACAATAGAAATATAGATGGATCAAACAAAAGAATTAGTTAAAACAATTGTAGAAGGTCTACAGGAAAAAAAAGGCAAAAATATCGTAACCGTAGATTTAACTCAACTATCCGGAGCCGTATGCGAGTATATGGTAATCTGTGAGGGAAACACCCCCACCCAGGTTTCAGCCCTATCCGATTCTGTATGGGATTTCGCCCGGAAAAATGCCGGCGAAAAACCGTTATCTATCGACGGCAACCAAAACGCCCAATGGATAGGAATGGATTATGGCACGGTTCTTGTACATATATTTTTACCGGAACAACGCGAGTTTTATAATCTGGAAACTTTGTGGTCGGACTCCAAAGTCACCCAAATACCCAATCTCGACTAAGCCGGCCTTAATAATTTTGAATTCAAAATATGGAAAATAAAAACGACTTGTTCAACAAAGTGCCGAAGAACAATAAGCCTAAAATGTTTGAATTCAACCTGTATTGGATGTACGGGCTAATTTTCATGATGCTTATTGCGTTGTATCTGACAAACGATTCTTCCGCATCCAAAGAGCTGGGATGGACCGAGTTCCAAAAGCTGGCACAGGAAAATGTATTCGATAAGATAAGTGTCTACAATAAAAAGAACCTGGTTGAAGCTACGATTAAGCCAGGATATAAAAGACAGGTATTCAAAAGCGATAGTACGGCTTTAGGCACGAACCCGAAGGTGTATGTTAAAATACCGTCGGCAGACAAATTTTCCGATTTTTATGACAAAGCTGTTACCGACAATCACATCGACACCCAGGTACGTTTTGAAGAAGGCGACGATGCGATCTGGAACTTTCTGGTTTCTTTCGGACCGATTATCCTGATCATTGTCGTATGGATATTCCTGATGAGAAGGATGTCGGGCGGTGCAGGCGGTGGCCCCGGCGGCGTATTCAGTGTCGGAAAGGCAAAAGCACAACTGTTTGATAAAGATAACGACAGGAAAGTAACTTTCAAAGATGTTGCCGGATTGTCAGAAGCCAAGCAGGAAGTGGAAGAAATCATTTCTTTCCTCAAAAATCCGGAAAAATATACGGAACTGGGTGGTAAAATACCCAAAGGAGCATTATTGGTCGGTCCTCCGGGAACCGGTAAAACATTGCTGGCAAAAGCGGTGGCAGGCGAAGCGGATGTTCCGTTCTTCTCGCTGTCGGGTTCAGATTTCGTCGAAATGTTTGTCGGCGTAGGTGCGTCGCGCGTACGTGATTTGTTCCGCCAGGCAAAAGAGAAATCGCCATGTATCGTGTTTATCGACGAGATCGATGCGGTAGGGCGTGCTCGTGGAAAGAACGTAAATATGAACAGTAATGACGAACGGGAAAACACGTTGAACCAGTTGCTGACCGAAATGGACGGATTCGGATCCAACAGCGGTGTAATTATATTGGCAGCTACCAACCGCGCCGACATTCTGGACAAAGCATTGCTTCGCGCCGGACGTTTTGACCGCCAGATACATATGGAATTGCCCGACCTGAACGAACGCAAAGCAATATTCGGCGTGCATCTGCGCCCGATCAAGATAGACGAAAGCGTAGACGCAGAATTTTTGGCCCGCCAGACTCCGGGATTCTCGGGAGCCGACATTGCCAATGTATGTAACGAAGCTGCTTTGATAGCCGCCCGCAGCGGAAAGAAATTCGTACAGAAAGAAGACTTTATGAATGCGGTAGACCGTATCGTGGGAGGTTTGGAAAAACGCACCAAGATAACAACCGCCGAGGAACGGACCTGTATTGCCAATCATGAAGCCGGCCATGCCACATTGAGTTGGTTGCTCGAACATGCCAATCCATTGGTAAAGGTGACTATCGTACCGAGAGGAAAGGCCCTGGGAGCAGCTTGGTACCTGCCGGAAGAACGCCAGATCACTACCCGCGAACAGTTGCTCGATGAAATGTGTGCAACATTGGGGGGACGCGCTGCAGAAGAATTGTTCCTCGGCAAAATATCGACAGGAGCATCCAACGACCTCGAGCGTGTAACGAAACAGGCATACGCCATGGTTGTTTACTTCGGTATGAGTGACAAACTTCCTAACCTGAATTATTACGATTCAAGCGGACAAGACTGGGGCTTTACAAAACCATACAGTGAAGAAACAGCTCGCATGATCGATGTGGAAGTACAGAAGATCATCAACGAACAATACGAACGAGCCAAGAAAATCCTTTCCGACCATACGGAAGGACATAACAAACTGGCACAGGTATTGCTTGAACGCGAAGTGATCTACACCGAAGATGTGGAACATATCTTTGGCAAACGCGCCTGGGTTTCGCGTTCGGAAGAAATCCTGGAACTGCAAGAAAAAGCAAACAACGACAAACAACAGGAAGCCGACGCAGAAACGACGCCGGCGGCAGATGACAATAAGGCATAAGATTGCCTGACCGTTCCTATAAAGGGGTGCTGCAAAAACCATGTAAGGACTTTTGCAGCATCCCTTTGTTTATATTGGGATTTATTCTTTATCTTTGCACGAAAATAAATCGACAAACAAACAAAACAACGTACAGTTTTGAAAAATCTGATAAAACGGGCACTTACCGGTATAATTTTCGTCGCAATCCTGGTTGGAGCTATCTACTACCATCCGGTTTCTTTTCTTGTTATATTCAGTTTGATTACCGGATTAACTCTCTGGGAATTTTATGGTTTGGTAAAACATTACGAGGAAGTATCGGTTAAACGGGCTATCAGTTCATTAGGCGGGGCATATCTATTCGCTGCCACATTCGCCTATACCAACCAACTGGCAGGCGGCGTCGTTTTCCTGCCCTATCTCCTATTCCTTATATATACATTTGTTGCCGAATTATATTATAAAGCGCCGAACCCGATCAATAATTGGGCATTCACTTTTTTTGCACAACTATATTGTGCCGGAACATTCTCTATGCTGAACTTTATCGCGGCTGCTCCGGACGCATCGGGTTATGCGACTTATTCCCCCCTGTTTATCATGGCTATCTTCATTTTCATCTGGCTGGACGATACCGGGGCTTACCTGGTCGGTTCCCTGATAGGGAAAAGGAAATTATTCGAATGCATATCACCCAAAAAGTCATGGGAAGGTTTCTTCGGAGGCCTTGTAGCAGCCTTAGCGGCATCACAGGCACTGGCATGGTATGCACCGGAAATCAGTTGGTATAACTGGCTGGGGCTTTCTGCCACTGTCGTTTTATTCGGAACATGGGGAGATTTGATCGAATCATTACTGAAACGTACGCTGGGAGTAAAAGATTCGGGAAATGTATTGCCCGGACATGGCGGAATGCTCGACCGGTTCGACAGCCTGATGCTGGCTGCCCCGGCCGCTTATATCTATATAGAATTGTTTATTCGAAATTAAAGATAAGACTTACCATTCGGGAAGTTGCCTTCGACATCGAATTGGGATATTTCAGCAGGTCGTTGTCGGTCAGGTCGCTACGATTCTTTTCTAACAGGTCGACCAGGCCGAATGAGAACCTCAACTCCGGGCAAAGTTTGAAGAATGGCAGGTATATATCGCAACCGATACCAAACTCCAGACCAAAATCGGCGCCTTTCAACAGCACAGGCACTCCTTTTTTACGCCCGAGATCCATTGCCCCGTATATACCACCAATCAGATATGGACGATAATTGTTCAAACGTAGCGCCGAATATTTCACATCCAACGGAAAACTGAGGATTGTAGAACGGACCGAGGAAGTGAACTCCTCTCCCGTCGCCTGTTCCCTGAACACGAATTTCTTATCGCCAAAATGCACCGTAGGCGTAAAGCGCAGATTAAAATAAGGATTCATATACATATCACCTATCACACCGACACTAAAACCGGGCGAATAGGAAGGAATTTCCGCAAACCATGTTTCCCCATCCGTAGAAACACCGGTATTTGTCAATAACAAATCCTGCGCATGCAATCCGATATGGAATCCCAGATGGAGCCATTTCAAATCGACATACGGCTGATTTTTAACCTTTTCTTTTTGTGCCATTACACTTTGTAAGGCAAAGCTACATACCAATATGATAAATAATAGACGTCTCAACACTCAATCAATTTTGAATAATAACGAAAAAGATCGGAACTTATTGCAGAAATACAAATAAAACTCTATTTTTGCACCAACTAATAGTTATCAATTTAAACGTTTAAGAAAATGGCTTATTTAATTAGTGAAGATTGCATTGCTTGCGGTACTTGCATTGACGAGTGTCCGGTAGGAGCTATTTCAGAAGGTGATATCTACCATATCGATCCTGAAATGTGTACAGATTGCGGTACTTGTGCCGACGCATGTCCTACTGAAGCAATTCATCCGGTTGCATAACCGCAGAGATAGGCACCTATATAAAGGATACCTATAAAAGATAACGGGCTGTTTATTCTATAAAAGAAAAACAACCCGTTATTATTTTTCGCCCGATTCAAAAATCGATGTTCAGCTTTATTTCATCCGAACCATCGTCTGTCTTTACCTCTTCATCCGGGGCTTTTGTCTGCTGATCTTCGGAGTTGCGCTGCTTAATGTAACTGATCACATCATTCATCCCCTCCATAAACTTATCGAAATCTTCCTTATACAGGAAAATCTTATGCTTCTCAAAAGATACTTGTGTTCCGTTTTTAGGCTGCACCTTCTTACTTTCGGTAACAGCCAGGAACAAATCGTCCTTTAAGTTCTTCTTCACATCCAGATAATAGATCCGCTTACCTGCTTTTATGGCTTTAGAGTACAGAATCTCTTTATCGCCACCTTCAACCTGTGTTTTCTTCACCGACTCTTTCATATAGTCAACATTTGTTAAATACCCACCCATTTATCATAACTTGCTTCAAATATGTGCATTTTTTTTTAAACCACAACTATTTTAACGCATCAAAATATCTCATTTTACGTTTGAAAGTGTAAAATATCGACTAATACATATAAAATTAAGCAAACCCGGCTCCTTTTTCATAAAGAATGACTACCTTTGCAGCCTAAATTTATAACAAAGTAGTTCCTTCAAACGATGATCAACAGAATTTTAATCCGCATTAAAGTTTTACAGATAGTATATTCATTCTATCAAAACGGCAACAACGACCTCAAAGTAGCGGAAAATGAATTGCTTTTCAGCCTACGGAAGTCATACGATTTATATCATTACTTCCTTCTTCTCATAATCGAAGTCACCAACTTACAAAGACGGACACTTGACGCCAGAAAGAGCAAGTACATGCCGACCGATGCGGAGTTGAATCCAAACACTCGTTTGATAGACAACCGTTTTGCTGCTCAAGTCGCAGAAAACGCGGCACTTCAGAAATATGTCGCCGAACAGGGATTATCCTGGGCGAACGATGAAGAATTCATCAAAAACGTGCTCGATATTATTCTGGGTTCCGACCTCTACAACGAATATCTGGATAATGAAAACGATTCCTACGAAACAGATAAAGAGTTCTGGCGCAGTGTATTCAAAAAGTTAATCTGTGGTAACGAACAAATCGAAGATTTCCTGGAAGATAAAAGCATCTACTGGAACGACGACATCGAGATCGTGGAAACTTTCACGCTGAAAACCATTAAGAAATTTGAAGAAAAGAACGGAAGCAAACAGGAATTGTTGCCTATGTTCAAAGACTTGGAAGACCAGTCGTTTGCCATCAAACTGTTCCGTCAGACTTTACTGAAAGGCGCCAAATATCGCGAACGGATCAACAAACACATGAAGAATTGGGAAACAGAACGCATCGCCAATATGGACCTGATCATCATGCAGGTTGCTCTGGCCGAAATCATGACATTCCCTTCTATCCCCATCAATGTAACACTCAACGAGTACATCGATACGACCAAGTATTACAGCACCCCCAAAAGTGGTGTCTTTATCAATGGAATTTTAGATTCCATCGTCTCGGAGTTAAAAAAAGAAAAGGTATTACTCAAAGACTAATTATTATACTTACATTTGTAGCTGATCAGTCAGATATAAATTTATAAATGAATATAGTTATATGAGCTTAGTTAGTATTTTACTCCAGGCTGCCGGCGGCCAGTCACAGTGGTCGGGCATCCTTATGATGGTGGTTATTGTTGCAATCTTTTATTTCTTTATGATCCGCCCGCAACAGAAAAAGCAGAAAGAGATCCAGAAATCCCGTGAAGCATTGAAAACCGGGGACAAAGTGATCACTGCAGGTGGCATCTACGGAAAAATAAAGGAAATTGGTGATACTTATATGCTGATAGAAATTTCAGACGGAGTTCGCATCCGTGTCGATAAAACTTCTATCTTTGCTTCTTCAGAAGACGCACAGCAAAAATAAGAAACAACAAATATGTCGCAGCTTGATAGAATAAATCAATCGTTCAAGTCTGCCCGGACAGAGATCAATGCTTTTCTGCGTCGTCAGAGATGGAAAGAAGCATTGATCTTTTTCTTTTTCGTCCTGTTGTCTTTAGGCTTTTGGTTATTGCAAAGCCTTCAGCAGGAATACGAAATAGAAATAAAGATTCCGGTCAGATACAAAAACATTCCCCCGGATGTTTCTTTTACGGAAACACCCCCTCAGGAAATTATTGTCCGGGTAAAAGACAAAGGAAGCGTTCTGCTGAACTATTCCTTCGGGCGTTCGTTTGCCCCGATCGAAGCCAACCTTAAAAACCAGGCTGACAAAAGCGGTTCTTTATCCATCCCCAAAAAAACGATTGAAAGCGACATACAAAAACAATTGCTGGCAAGCACTGCATTGACCGGCTTCGAGCCCCAGCATATAGATGCGGCATACAGTAAGCGGGTCAAAAAAGAGATACCGGTTGTTTTTAACGGCACGGTACAAACGACTCCGGGTTTCCACATATCCGGCGATATCAGTATCTCGCCAATGAATATCAGCGTATTTGCCAGCGACGTAGTGCTCGATACGCTGGATCAGGCTAAAACAGTGTTTACTGAAATAAAGAAAGCCAACAAGACGATCACAAAAACGGTTCAGTTGCAGAAAGTAGATGAAGCGACTTACGACCCGACCAGTGTAACCGTCACGATACCGATCGAAGAATTTACAGAAAAGACATTGGAGATACCTGTTATATGTACGGATCTACCGCCGCATTATACACTACGAACCTTCCCTTCCGTTGCGAAAGTGACTTGCAGCATTCCGTTATCCCGTTTCAAGGATCTCTCTGAAGATGCTTTTGAAATCAAGTTTTCATTTAAAGACCTGGAACAAAACGTATCGGGTTCTTTGCCTATACATCTGACCAAAAAGCCGGATTGGGTAAGTTCTGCGACACTTGTCCCCGATAAAATTGAATTTATTCTGGAACAAAACAACCGGCATGATTAAGATAGGAATAACCGGAGGAATCGGAAGCGGCAAATCGGTAGTGGCTTCGCTGTTGGAACTGCACGGCATACCAGTCTACATCGCCGACCGGGAAAGTAAGATACTTACCGATAGTTCCCCTATTATCAGAGATCGGCTGACAGCTTTATTCGGAAAAGAAATATATACGGAAAAAGGGGTGAACAAACAACTGCTGGCATTCCATATATTCGGCAATCCGGAATATATGCAAAAAGTGAATGCCATCATACATCCGGAAGTGAACCGCCATTTTTCGGAGTGGACCAAAAAACAGGCTTCCGATATATGCGCCATTGAATCGGCCATTCTTTTTGAATCGGGTTTCGACAAAACGGTCGACAAAAGCCTGATGGTATATGCCCCCATCGATATCCGTATCGAACGGGCTACAGGACGCGACCGGGTTCCGCGCGAAGAAATCGAACGCCGTATCCGCAACCAGATGCCCGATGAAGTAAAAAGAGACCGTTCCGACTACGTGATCCACAACGACGGCAAGCAGGCATTACTTCCTCAAATAGAGAAACTTCTGTTTTTTTTACGAAATAGTTTTGCAAAATAACTCTGCCAAACCTCGGTTAAATCGCAGAGTTATGCTACATTTGCAGCTTTAAAGTTTAACACTATTAGAAAACAAAGTATTATGTTGAAGGCTATTTTGTCTATTTCGGGTAAACCGGGATTATTTAAATTGGTTTCCCACGGAAAGAATATGCTGATTGTTGAATCGCTGGTTGATAAGAAAAGAGTACCTGCGTACGCAAAAGATAAAGTGATATCGCTGGGCGATATCGCCATTTACACAAATGAGACAGAAGTTCCTTTGCACGAAGTACTTACCAGCGTAAAAAATAAAGAGAACGGGGCAAAAGTAACGGTACCTTCGGATACAAAAGAACTGCGTACCTATTTTGCCGAGGTTTTACCCGATTTCGACCGCGAAAGAGTATATCCCAGCGATATAAAAAAACTCCTGAACTGGTATAATATCCTGATCGGCGCCGAAATCACCGATTTCACACCAGAAGAACCGGCAGCAGAAGAAGCTCAGGCTGATAATGCCGAACAGGAAGAAAAGTAGTACAAGCTAAAAACAGCGTACACAGTATATAAGTGCTCTAGCTGGTGGCCGGCTTGAGCACTTGCTGTTTAACTATATAGGACCCAGTACCCCGTATTGCCGATTATTTTTAGTATCTTTGCACACTCATTCGAAATTAATGGGTATTCAAGATATGATAACGGTTAACAATCTGGACGTACAGTTCGGCAAACGCATCCTCTTTCAGAATGTAAATATGAAATTTACACCGGGCAATTGCTACGGTATTATCGGTGCTAACGGTGCCGGAAAATCGACTTTCCTACGCGTAATCAGCAAACAGCTCGACCCGACACGCGGTACTGTTTCTTTAGGTCCGGGAGAACGTCTCTCGGTATTAAGCCAGGATCACTTCGCTTTTGATGAATACACGGTTATGGATACCGTCCTGATGGAACATTCCACACTGTGGGAAGTAATGAGCGAAAAGAATGCGCTTTACGAAAAACCTGATTTCAGCGACGCCGATGGCATACGGGTTTCCGAATTGGAAGAAAAGTTTGCAGAAATGGAAGGCTGGAATGCCGAGAGCGATGCAGCAAGCCTGCTGAGCGGATTGGGCATTGCCGAGGAATATCATTACAGCATGATGAAAGACCTGAGTGGTAAGCAAAAGGTCCGTATCCTGCTCGCACGTGCTTTGTTCGGACAACCGGACAACCTGTTGCTCGATGAGCCGACCAACGACCTCGACCTGGAAACGGTTAGCTGGCTGGAAAACTATTTATCCAATTCAGAGCATACAATCCTGGTGGTAAGCCACGACCGTCACTTCCTGGACTCCGTTTGTACACACACAGTAGATATCGACTTCGGCAAACTGCAAATGTTTGCCGGTAACTATAGTTTCTGGTACGAATCGAGCCAGTTAGCCCTCCGCCAGCAACAGAACCAGAATAAGAAAGCGGAAGAAAAGAAGAAGGAACTGGAAGAATTTATCCGCCGATTCAGTGCCAATGTGGCTAAGTCCAAACAGACTACCAGCCGTAAGAAGATGTTGGAGAAGCTGAATATCGAAGAAATCAAACCTTCGTCACGCCGATATCCGGGTATTATCTTCACGCCTAACCGCGAACCGGGCAACCAGGTCCTGGAAGTAAAAGGGTTGACGAAAAGCATTGAAGGTAAGATTCTATTTAAAGACTTCAACCTGAATGTTGAAAAAGACGATAAAATCGTTTTCATCAGCCGCGACCCGCGTGCGATGACGGCATTCTTCCAGATTATCAACGGGGAAGAAAAAGCCGATGCCGGCACATACCAATGGGGACAGACGATCACCACCAGTTATCTGCCGCTGGATAATGCGAAATATTTTGATTCGGACTACAACCTGCTCGACTGGTTAAGCCAATTTGCAGCAGATACGAACGAAGTATTTCTGAAAGGCTTCCTGGGACGTATGTTGTTCTCGGGCGAAGAATTACAGAAGAAAGTTAGTGTATTGTCGGGAGGTGAGAAAATGCGCTGTATGATATCACGCATGATGCTCACGGATGCCAATACGATTATCCTGGATACGCCGACCAACCATCTGGACCTAGAATCTATCCAGGCATTCAATAACACGTTGCAGGCATTCAAAGGAAACGTGTTGTTCTCGAGCCATGACCACGAGTTTATCCAGACTGTGGCCAACCGTATTATCGAGCTGACACCGAACGGTATCATCGACAAGATGATGAATTATGATGATTACATCACCGATCCGACAGTCGCCGAATTACGCGAAAAGTTATACAAATAATTATAAAGGGCGGCTGCAACAGTCGCCCTTCTTTATTTTAAGTAATACCTAAATATACAGAAAGATGAAAAAACAGTTATTGTTTCTTCTGGCAGTATTTATCGGCTGGCTTCCGCTCCTTGCTATTCAAAAGCCTGTGTTTATGCTATACCACCATGCATTAGCGAACGGATGTTCGCTAATCGATTACCTGAAGGTAATTACTCATGGTTTGTTACTGGACTGCACCGTTTCGGGATACCTGACAGTCATACCTTTACTCTGTATATTGGCTTCCGTCTGGTTGCCCGGAACGTTCTATAAGAAATTCCTGAAAGGTTATTTTCTGGCAACAGGCTTACTGATTGCCGCAATCTTTGCAGTAGACGTAGCACTCTACGGATATTGGGGATTCAGGCTTGATGCCACGTTATTCTTTTACCTGCAATCGCCTGGGGATGCAATGGCGAGTGTACCCGTCTGGACTTTTATATGGCAGTTTGCCCTTTTCCTGATTTATGCTTACGGGATCTTCCTTGTATTCAAAAGGTTCGTCATTCCTTTATTTCCCATTACGCCTGTTCACAAAAAGTTAGGAAGCACTTTTATCGTTTTGTTGCTGGGTGGCATCCTTTTCATTCCGATACGAGGAGGCGTAACGACCTCTACGGCCAACGTCGGCATGGTTTATTTCAGTAAAAATCAATTCCTGAACCATTCGGCAATCAACCCGGCTTTCAGTCTGCTTGCCTCATTAAGCAAACAACAAGACTTTGCGGCACAATTCAACTTCTTCCCGGAAGAAGAAAGGAAACAGCGTTATGAAGCGCTTACTCATCCGAAGGACAGTCTGTCTGAGAATCAGGAAAAGGTTCAATTGTTAACGACCGATCGTCCCAATATACTGATCATCCTAATGGAAAGTTTTACAGCCAATGCGATTGAAGCCGTTGGCGGAGAAGCAGGCATCACGCCTAACCTGAACAGGTTAAGCAAAGAAGGTATCACCTTTACCAATATGTATGCCAATTCTTTCCGCACCGACCGCGGACTGGTATCCGTACTGAATGGCTATCTGGCACAGCCGACTACTTCCATCATGAAATATCCGGCAAAAAGCCAGACACTCCCTTCCATAGCCAGAAGCCTGGGGGAACAGGGATACGTAGCCGATATGCTTTACGGAGGTGATATCAACTTTACCAACATGCAAAGCTACTTCTTTAGTTCCGGTTACAGTAAAATTACGGCAGACCGGGATTTTCCACTCAGCAGCCGGCTCAGCAAATGGGGAGCCAACGATGACATTACTTTCTCGCATTTATACAAATCGATCAAAGACAGAGATGATAAGACACCCTGGCTCAGCACTTTCCTGACATTAAGCAGCCATGAACCTTTCGAAGTGCCTTACCACCATCTGGATGATCCTTTTTTGAATTCTGTCGCTTTTACAGACAGTTGCATCGGCAGTTTCATAGACAAACTGAAAGAGTTGCCGGTATGGAACAATACCCTGGTCGTATTGGTAGCCGACCATGGCTACCACTATCCTTCATCGCTAAAGGAATACGAACCACGCCGTTTCCATATACCCATGATATGGCTGGGGGGAGCCGTTAAAAATCCGGCTATTATCGATACGTATGCAAATCAGACAGACCTTGCCGCCACCTTATTAAGCCAGCTAGGCCTGCCCCACGACCAATTCATTTTTAGCAGAGATATACTGGATCCGGGATACCGGGAATATTCTTTTTATACTTTCTCCAATGGTTTTGGATTTATCGATAATACCGGAGTTTCGGTCTACGATAATGAAAGCAATAAACCCTTGTTAGAAGAACCTGCAAACAATAGCGGAGATCGGTTGAATAAGGGGAAAGTTATTCTACAAACATTATACGATGATTTAGGTAATCGCTGAATAAAGGGGAAAAACATAAAATAGGGATCACTCCATTCTATGTGAAGTGATCCCTATTTTATGTTATTCGAAATATTTCTTAACGGCTGATCAACTCAATCTTCGCACTTTTTACTCCCGGTGAAGATGCTTCAAAATAGATTGTACCCGGAGTTTCTTCGGTCTGGACAATCGCTGTCAACTGTCCGCTGAACAGTTTCATTTGCGGAGCCTGGAACGACTCGAGACTGGCAGGATTGCCATTGGCGGCAGCTTTATATGTACCCATTCCACGAACATTGAACTTGATCTGGTTGGTGGCATCGGGGCAAAGGTTGCCGTTCTTATCCGCTACCCTAACGTTGATGAACGAAAGGTCTTTGCCGTCGGCTGTCAGGTTCGTGCGGTCGACACTCAGTTCGATATGGTGGGGCTTGCCGGCTGTGTGCACTTCTTCTTCGGCTATGGCATTACCGTCTTTATCGTAAGCGACTACCTTCAACGTGCCCGGTTCGTACTTGGTATCCATCCACATCAGGCGATACCGTTTCTGGCGCTCGAAACTTTTCTGGGCGGCTTCGGTATAGCTGCTGTCGAGCTCGATGCTCAGGTCTTTTGTGCGTTTGCCCTGGCTCTTTCCGTTGATAAACAGTTCGGCCGAAGGATAGTTGGTATAAACGAATACCGGGGTGACTTCGTCTTCTCGTCCTGGCCATGTCCAGTGCGGCAGGATATGCAACGTCTTTTCTGCCTTGTTCCAATGGCTGCGGTACAGATAGTAACGATCCTTAGGAATACCGGCCAGGTCGATGATACCGAACAGGGAGCTATGGCTCGGCCAGTTAGTATAATAAGGTGTCGGCTCGCCCAGATAGTCGAAGCCCGTCCATACGAATTCGCCGATGTAATAAGGCAAGTCTTCATGCTGGATAAAGTCGTCTTCCGGCAGGTTCGACCAGCCGCAATGCTCTACATCATAAGAAGAACTTTGGTGGTCATCATATACAGCCATTGCTTTACGTTCCACCGGGAATTTATAAACACCGCGGGAGCTGACAGTCGAAGCCGTTTCACTTCTCAAAATGATTTCCTGCGGCAGTTTCTTATAGTTTTCCTAATACTTGAACGGACGGTAGTTGAAACCTGCCACATCCATAACGGCGGCAAAGTTATTGTTTACCACAGCATCCGGAGCATCC
Source organism: Parabacteroides sp. (assembly GCA_021204335.1). Taxonomy (GTDB): domain Bacteria; phylum Bacteroidota; class Bacteroidia; order Bacteroidales; family Tannerellaceae; genus Parabacteroides. The sequence continues at coordinate 14,822 of JAJPZM010000456.1, forward strand.
ATGCCCTGGGTAACCGGGCGGGTCGGGTCTTCCCGATGGCAGATGTCCTGCAGGAAGCGGGCGATCTTGGCATCACCTTCGCGCCACTGGTTCGGAACTTCGTTACCGATACACCACATAACGATACTCGGATTATTGCGGTAGTGGTGCACCAGGTTTACCATATCCTTTTCCGCCCATTCGTCAAAGAACAGGTTATAGCCATTCTTACATTTGGCGACGTTCCATTCGTCGAAACTTTCAGCCATCAGCATCATACCCATTTCATCGCAAGCCTTTACCAGTTCGGGTGCCGGCATGTTGTGGGAAGTACGGATCGCATTACAACCCATTTCTTTCAGTATACGGATCTGACGACGGATAGCGGCATCATTTACGGCTGCCCCCAACGGCCCCAGGTCGTGATGATTGCATACGCCTTTAAAGACAGTCTTTTCTCCATTTAGGAAGAAACCTTTTCCCGGAATGATTTCGATAGAACGGATACCAAACGGCGTCGAGTATTCGTCTTTCAACTCCTTCCCATCCTTATACAGGCGGCTTTCCGCCACATACAAAGCAGGCATGTCCGGCGACCAAAGGGTCGGTGTATGCACGATAAATTCCTGATCGACCGTGCCATTATTATAAATGATATCAGTCAACGGAAGCATTGTCTCCACCAGCATTTGCCCGTTCGGGTTACGAAGACCAGTCTTTACGGCATATTGCTTCGGATCGGCCCCTTCGGGCAGGTTTACTTTGGTGTTTACATTTACTTTGGCAAACTCCTTCTTAACGATAGAAGTCGTTACATAAGTTCCCCACACGGGAATATGAGCGTCTTCCGTTACGATCACATGTACGTTACGATAAAGCCCGGCTCCGGGATATCAGCGGGAAGACTCCGGCAGGTTCTCCAGACGGACAGCCAATGTATTCTTCTGTCACGGTTTCAGATACTTCGTAATGTCGAAATGGAAAGAGTTATATCCATACGGCCAATACCCTACTTCCTGTCCGTTGATATATACCTTTGCATGGCTCATTGCCCCGTCAAACAGGATAGAAGCCTTCTTTCCCTCAGCAAACTGAGGTACTTCAAACTGAGTGCGGTACCAGCCCACACCGACAAAAGGCAAACCGCCCGTACGACCGGCATGTTCCATCGCCTCTTTCTGACCATCTTGCGAAATAGCCACTTCCTGCTTGTCGTTCTGGGAGCTGAACGGGCCGTAAATAGCCCAGTCGTGCGGAACCGTTACCGACTGCCATTTGCTATCATCGAAAGCGGGCTTGATAAAGTCGCTGTTATCTTCGCGCGTGAACTTCCAGTTTTTCTCCAAAAGGAACTCACTGCGTACCTGTGCCGAAAGGTTGGTCAGCAACCCGGATAACGCGACCAGAATAATGAATTTGATTTTTTTCATGTGCATTTTAAATGTTTTTGTAGTTCTTAGCGCAACAAAAATAGCTAAATTTGTAGCCTTTACAAACTAAATCTACAATAACAAGTTACTGGATATGTTAATTCAACTAGCGTTCGTATTAATTGCAATTATTATCGGGGCCCGTTTGGGTGGTATCGGACTGGGAGTATTGGGTGGTCTTGGACTGGCAGTGCTCACATTTGTTTTTGGGCTCGAACCGACTTCTCCCCCTATCGATGTCATGTTGATGATCGTTGCCGTTATCGCAGCCGCCAGTTGTATGCAAGCTGCCGGAGGTCTCGACTTGATGGTGAAATGGGCAGAAAAGCTACTGCGAAAGAATCCGTCTAAAATAACGATACTCAGTCCGCTGGTCACTTACATATTCACATTCATTGCCGGAACGGGACATGTCGCCTATTCCGTATTACCTGTTATCGCGGAAGTAGCCACTGAAACGAAAATACGTCCCGAGCGTCCGATGGGTATTGCCGTTATCGCCTCACAACAGGCCATAACAGCCAGTCCGATCTCTGCTGCCACCGTTGCCCTGTTAAGTATGCTGACAGCGCAAGGATTTGATATTACCCTGTTTAATATTCTGATGATTTCGGTACCCTGCACATTGGTGGGGGTATTAGCCGGCGCTTTTTATTCTTTGCATGTCGGTAAAGAACTGGAAGATGACCCCGAATTTCAAAAACGTATAGCGGAAGGTGAATTCACCACTCAAAAATATGAGCTGAAAGATGTAAACAACCAGAAAATGGCAGGTTGGTCGGTCGCTATTTTTATTATGGCGACAATCGGTATCATCCTGTTCGGTTCCATTGAAAGTATCCGCCCGGTATTCAATGGGAAAGCTTTGTCGATGGCTTATATTATCGAGATTTTAATGTTATCGGCTGCGGCCATTATCCTGTTAGTGACTAAAACGGATGGAATAAAGGCAGTGCAAGGTTCGGTATTCTCTGCCGGCATGCAGGCTGTAGTCGCTATCTTCGGTATTGCTTGGATGGGCGATACGTTCATTGGAGGAAATATGGCGGAGTTGAAAGGTTCTATCGAACAGATTGTTACGCAAATGCCCTGGTTATTCGGTATTGCTTTGTTCCTAATGTCAATCTTATTGTTCAGCCAGGCAGCAACGATACGAGCTCTGCTGCCTTTGGGATTAGCGTTGGGAATATCCCCCTATATGCTTATCGCTCTTTTCCCGGCGGTAAACGGTTATTTCTTTATCCCGAACTATCCGACAGTAGTTGCCGCAATCAATTTTGACCGGACAGGTACCACTCACATTGGAAAATATATCTTAAATCATTCATTTATGATGCCGGGGTTAATAGCGACCTGTGTTTCTGTATTGCTTGGTTTACTTGTAATACAGCTATTCTGAGTTTCATAAAATATTTTTTCTCAGAAAAAATAACTAGTTCTAACACACACATTTATATGACTTTATAACAAAAACTATTATCTTTACATCGTGTTTTTAATGAACATGTTTCTATTTTCTCAAACATAGTATCCAACAGAACTTATGAAAACGATGCATATTATAAACAAAGATACAGGCAACTTCAAAGTACTGGAATATTCAATAGTTGTCAATCAGAAAAATATTCACACCTTTCTGGCGCATTACTCTATAATTTACATAGCATCAGGCACACTTCATTTAACGAAAAAACGTTCGAAACGGGTTATAAAAGAAGGAGAATTATGTTTGATTTCCCCGGGGATATATACTAAATCCGAATTTACCCATAATCATAAACATGTAGTGTTTATTTTGCTTTTTAACCGACAGACCGCCCAACTGCTCCTGGAACTGCCTAAAGTTTACAATGATTTAAACAACCTAAGCAATCTTAAACCCAGGCAAAATCCGGATATCTATATCATCCCCCCTAACAAAATCTATAAATCATTCTTCAATTCTACCCGATTATACCATAAGATGAAAAATGATATAAAAAAAGAGATGATACCTATAAAGTTTGCCGAACTTATCTATTTACTCCTGGACAGTCCACATAAACAAGCAATCTTGTCTTTTCTTTCCGATGCAGCCATTCATAAAGAGAAAGAAGAACCTAAAATAAATGCGTAAAATTGAAAATAATATTAGCTATTTTGCCAACTCTTTATCGGATTTATTGACTTACCTTTGCATCATCAAATTAAAACAAAAGACTTATGAAACCCATTGAACTGACAAAAGCGGAATTCATTCAGAAAGTTGGTAACTTCGAAGCTGATCCCAAAGACTGGAAATATATAGGAGACAAACCTTGTATCGTAGATTTTCAAGCCCCATGGTGCGGTTATTGCAAACGCCTCGATCCGATACTGGAAGAGTTTGCACAAACCTACGAAGGTCAATTGTACATCTACAAAGTAAACGTTGACAATGAAGAAGAACTGGAGACTGCATTCAATATACGCACAATCCCAACCCTTCTTCTTTGTAAAATGGACGGAACGAAAGAACTCATGCTGGGAACATTACCCAAACAGGAACTAAAGAAGATTATCGAGAATCTTATTTCCGTACAGTAATGTGAAAACAGCCTTGCTTGCGTTCGTGCTTTATATAGCAACGGTCTGCTCTTTTCAGATCGCGAAGTACGGACGCAAGTACCATTTTCAGACGGTCGTTGTCGATGTTCAGCGTATCTTTTTCGTCAATCTTGGTGTAGCGAACCCAGGATACGTCGAAAGTTGTCCCATAACGATGGGCAGAGTTCATTGAAGCGTTATAGTTACGCTTACCTAATTTCTTCACATCATCCACCGTACGGGTAACGCTGGTTACTTTTATTTTATACAAAGACGCATTCAGATTATACAGAGAGTCTTGGAAATTACGTCCGATGTCTTCCAGCAAAGTAGCTGCCTCGGGGATAAGATAAGGAATGGAATGTTTCAATTCCTCCACTTCGTAATAATCGCCGGTTTTAATCTCTTTCATCTTTTTAGAAGCATGTTCCACCTCATCACGGCTACCGATAGGCTCGACCCCTATTTTCTGGGCCATTGCCAGCTGCACATCGTTCAAATCATTAAAATCACGATTATAACTACCATTATACCAGATAGTTTTCAACTCACCACGCTTTTCTTTACAAGAAGGGAACACAAAGATTACCGCCAAAACGACACACAAACATATCGCATTAATAAATAATTTCATCCTCATTTAGTTTTGGGAAACAAAAGTAGAAAAAATACCAGACTTTACAGAATAAGGACAGAAAAGATTTCTTACATTTATGAAC
>JAJPZM010000456.1:19524-29643 GCA_021204335.1 Parabacteroides sp.
GAACATGAATACTTTAGAACTAAAACTTTCACTGATTGAACAGCTCACGCATATTAACGACGAGCAGTTACTGCATAAGATCAAAAATCTTATTTGCCAGCATACGACCCATAAAGCAGAGCGTCTTCCGGCACAAATGACTGTCGAAGAATTGAAAGAAGTGCTGAAAAAATCCATAGAAGAATCTAAGTAAGGATTAGGAATGACCTCTAAAGAATTACGCAAAAGACATCCTCTATGCCAACAAGATTAAAGTGGTTACCACAAGCTATTACCTTACTTGATAACATTTACGATTACTACAGTAAGAAAAGCGAACGTTCTGCAGTCCGCTTATATAACAGAATCATTGATTCTGCAAATCCGTTAAAGACATTCCCTCACGCAGGACCTCTTGAACCTTTGTCAAAGGACTTTCCACAAAATTTCCATTCACTTGTTGTGGAAAAACACTATAAGTTAATCTATACGATTAGCCCTGATCTGATCGAGATACACGCTGTGTGGGATTGCAGGCAAGATGATTGGAGACTCAAAGAAATGTTCCGCTAGTTACTTCAAAAAATACTGTAATATAACTCGGAGACAAAGAATATTACTAATTTTGCATACTTGAATTAATGAGGAATAAAAACATAAAAAAACAAGACAAGGAACAGAACGGATGATAGAACGAATATATATTCTTGAAAGCGTAGACCCGGTTATTTTTTACGGAGTGAATAATGCGAATATGCAACTGATAAAGACGTTGTTTCCGAAACTTCGCATTGTTGCCCGAGGAAACGTAATGAAAGTAATCGGAGACGAAGATGAATCCGAACTATTCCTGAAGAAGATCCGCGAAGTCGAGAAGTACTGCGAAGAGTTCAACTCGCTGACGGAAGATGTCATCCTCGATATTATCAAAGGGAAAGCTCCGACCGTTGTCAAACAGGAGAACCTGATCATTCATGGGATGAATGGCAAGGCAATCGTTGCCCGCACCGAAAATCAGCAGTTACTTGTGAAAGCGTTCGAGGAGAACGACCTTGTATTCGCCACCGGCCCTGCCGGAACAGGTAAGACATTCGTCGCCATCGCACTCGCCGTAAAAGCATTAAAGAATAAGGAAATAAGGAAGATTATCCTGAGCCGTCCCGCCGTTGAAGCCGGCGAGAAGCTGGGATTCCTTCCGGGAGAGATGAAAGACAAACTCGACCCGTATCTCCAGCCGCTCTACGATGCTTTGCAGGATATGATCCCGGGTGCCAAACTCAAAGAATACATGGAAAATAACGTTATCCAGATCGCCCCGCTGGCTTTTATGCGCGGGCGAACGCTGAACGATGCCGTTATCATCCTCGACGAAGCACAGAACACGACGACCCACCAGATCAAAATGTTCCTTACCCGTCTGGGCATAAACGCAAAGATGATTATCACCGGCGACGTTACCCAGATAGACCTTCCCCCTACTGCCACCTCCGGACTGGTACAGGCGATGCAGATATTGAAGGGAGTGAAAGGGATCGGCAAGATCGAGTTCGACAAGAAGGATATTGTCCGCCACAAGTTGGTACAGCGCATTGTCGAGGCCTACGATAAATTCGACGAAAGGAAAAAGGCGAATGCATTGCAGGCAAAGGAGACGGAAAAGACAGAAGAAACAAAAGGAACAAAAGAGAAGAAGAATAACAAATTATCTGATAAATAATCATAAAAGAATTGGTCATGAAGAAGGCGTTAGTTAGAACAGATTTCAATTTCCCCGGACAGAAAAGTGTCTATCACGGAAAAGTACGCGATGTGTACAACATCAATGATGAAGTATTGGTAATGGTCGCAACCGACCGTATCTCTGCTTTTGACGTAGTATTGCCGGAAGGCATCCCTTACAAAGGCCAGATGTTGAACCAGATTGCTGCCAAATTCCTTGACGCGACCACCGACATTTGCCCGAACTGGAAAATGGCTTCACCCGACCCGATGGTTACCGTTGGCGTGCAGTGCGAAGGTTATCCGGTTGAAATGATCGTGCGCGGTTATCTCTGCGGTAGCGCATGGCGTGCTTACAAGAGCGGCGTTCGCGAAATCTGCGGCATCCAATTGCCGGAAGGTATGCGCGAAAACCAACGTTTCCCGGAACCGATCATCACCCCGACCACTAAAGCGGCTATCGGTGCACACGACGAAGACATCTCCAAAGAAGAAATCCTGAAACAGGGACTCGTTTCTGCAGAAGAATACGCCGTTATCGAAAAATATACGATGGAACTGTTCAAACGCGGAACGGAAATCGCTGCCCAGCGCGGCTTGATCCTGGTCGACACCAAATACGAATTCGGACACCGCGACGGTAAAATCTACCTGATCGACGAAATCCATACGCCCGACTCTTCCCGCTATTTCTACTCGGAAGGCTACGAAGACCGTTTCGCCAAAGGTGAACCGCAGAAACAGTTGTCGAAAGAATTCGTTCGCGAATGGTTGATGGACAACGGCTTCCAGGGTAAGGAAGGACAACAGGTTCCCGAAATGACTCCGGCTATCGTCGATGGCATCAGCAACCGCTACATCGAGCTGTTCGAACACATCACCGGCGAGACATTCGTAAAAGGCGACACAGACAATCTGGCTGCACGCATAGAAAAGAATGTTACCGATTATCTGAAAAATAAATAAAAAGACGAGTCATGAAGTACGGTTCAGAACAGATATTACCTTACAATCGGGAAGAACAAAAGGGCACACAAGTCAAACGTATGTTCGACTCCATTGCAGGCACCTACGATCTGCTGAACCATACGCTCTCGTTCGGAATTGATAAAATATGGCGCAGGAAAGGGATTGCTTTCTTGCGCCCTTTTTCTCCGCAGTCGATACTGGATATCGCAACGGGGACAGGCGACCTCGCCATTTCCATGCGCCGTAAACTGGGATCCAGGCAGATTATCGGTGCCGACATCTCTACAGGCATGATGGAAGTAGGGCGCGTTAAAGTTGCGAAAGCCGGTTTATCGGAATATATTTCATTTGAACAGCAAGACTGTACGGCGCTCACCTACCCGGACGGCACGTTCGACGCCGTCACCGCCGCATTTGGAGTTCGTAACTTTGAAGATATAGAAAAGGGAATTGCAGAGATGTACCGCGTGCTGAAACCCGGCGGCCATCTGATGATTCTGGAACTTTCCACTCCGGAGCATTTCCCGATGAAACAACTCTACGGTATTTATTCAAAGACGATCATCCCATTCATCGGCCGGCTGTTTTCAAAGGAAAAGGCTGCCTACAGCTATCTGCCGGAATCCATTAAAGTCGTTCCACAGGGAAAAGTTATGGAAAAACTACTCGCCCGACAAGGTTTTGCCGAGGCGAAAGCCCGTACTTTCACCTTCGGAATTTGTTCGTTATACACAGGTAAGAAAGAAGAAAAACAATAGAAGAAAAAGTTATGCAAAAATACGGTTTACTGGGATACCCGCTCGGCCACTCATTTTCCAAAACGTACTTCAACCAGAAGTTTGAAGCGGAAAAGATCGATGCTCAATATGTAAATTTCGAGATTCCGAATATCAAAGAAATCAAGAACGTACTGAAAGAGAATCCCGAATTGAACGGACTAAACGTAACGATCCCTTACAAAGAACAGGTAATTCCCTATCTGGATGAACTGGACGAAGATGCCCGCCTGATCGGAGCCGTCAATGTAATTAAATTCACTAAAGGCCTTTTCGGAAAGAAACTGAAAGGCTATAACTCCGACATCATCGGTTTCAAACAGTCGATAGAACCGCTCTTGAACGAAACGCACCGGAAAGCGTTGATACTGGGTACGGGCGGTGCTTCCAAGGCAGTGTTCCAGGGGTTGAAGCAACTGGGCGTCGGCTCCACGATGGTATCGCGCAAGCCGAAAGAGTTCTGCATTACTTATGAAGAAATTACTCCGAAAACGATGGAGCAATATACCGTTATCGTGAATACGACTCCGCTCGGTATGTTCCCGAATATCAACGAATGCCCGAACATTCCTTACGATCTGCTCACCTCGAATCATCTGTTATACGACCTTCTGCATAACCCCGATGAAACCCTCTTTATGAAAAAGGGGAAAGAAAAAGGGGCTGTCGTAAAGAACGGACTCGAAATGTTGTTGCTCCAAGCATTTGCTGCCTGGGAAATCTGGCAGAAATAAGACCGGTTCAGTTACAGGTTCCTTTTCCGTCAGTTGAAAAAGACGGCAAATGAACCTGTAATACCCCAACGACCAATCACTCCTACAAAAGTTTTTCAAAATATATCCTTCAAACCGTCACTCACTTAGCTATCCACATGATTATCTTACCTTTATAGGTGAAGACAATAAATAGCATCCTACCTAAACAAGCTGATTTTTCTGTTTTGCCTTCACCAAACAGGTCATTTTCCTTCACCAAGCAGGTCAAATTCTGCTTGATAAAAACATTTACATGCCGGCAGATAAGCAGTTAGCCCGCTTACTCTTATTGCTTATATGCTTACCTCTTACTCCAATCTTCCCTTATTCTTTTTTGTTTGTCATTTATCGAACGCTTGTTTGATAGTTGTCGAACAAGCGTTCGATAACTATCAAACAAGAAAATGTTCCTAGCTTTTGAAATAAGGAGTACCCAGCTGACTCTTTCAAGGTTACTGCAAAAATGTTACTGTTTTTCCGTCATATATTTCCAGAAGCGGGCATGTGCTGGCGGTGCAGCTTCGGGTTGATGCGTTCCTTGATGGCAATCGTCTTGAAATATTCTTTCCACATTTGCTGGAAAAGTTTTTCGTCTTTATCCATCAGGCTTTCGCTGAGGAAGCCGGAAAGCAGATGGGCTTCCTTTTGCTCGAAGCGCACTTCGATCGTTTCTTTCAGGTCGTAATAATATCCGTATTCGCGCCGTATGTCGTAAATCAACCATTTCTGGTCACCGAAACGGTCGTTGAGGTAAGGGATGACCAACGGCAATACATTATATATAGGCTCGACGGCCGAAAAATAAGTACCGTCCAGTGCTTTCTGGAAACGCAGGAATTGCATGATATGATGACGTTCGCCACTTACTTTTTTCCATATTTTGGAAAGCTACAAAACATCGGGATCGCCGAAATTCATTTCGATAGACCGAGGATGGTCGATCGCCTTGCGGATATAACGGAACAAAAGCAGGTCGATTTCCGACAGCTCGGAAAGCCAGGAGACGGTCAGCATCGAGAGCGCCAGTTTCGACAGTTTCTTTTCAAGACCTTTCCAGACGCGGTCAGCCTTCGTCTTGTCGGAATAAATCGTGACGGGCTCCTCGCAGAAAAGCGGCAGAGGCTCGCCTTCCGCCAACAGGGCGTCCGGAAACGTTTTACGCACATAGGCATCGAATACGGCGGTAAGCAATCCCTCGAAAGTTTTGTCGTAGATAAAAACAATCATGTCGTTACTCCTGGAATTGTAGGGTTAGCTGGCGGTCGTCGAACTTCTTTCCTTTCTTCTGAGTCAGGATGTGGCGCACATGCTCGGGCGTCAGTTCGTTGACCGTCCGCACCGGCAATTCGTGGCAGGTAATGAAATATTGGGCCTTCTTCATCACGACTCCGATTTTCTTCAATTGCTCCGTTCCCAAACGCGAATAACGGCGGGAGACAACAATCATCTTCGCCGATTTCACCCCGATGCCGGGCACGCGGAGAAGCATTTCGTAATCTGCCTTATTGACATCGACCGGAAACGCCTGCGGATTGCGCAACGCCCATGAGAGCTTGGGGTCGACTTCCAAATCCAGTTCGGGATAAGCATCGTTCACAATCTCATCCACCTGAAACTGGTAGAAACGCAATAGCCAGTCAGCTTGGTACAGGCGGTTTTCGCGAACCAGTGGCGGTTGCTTCAACGCCGGAAGCCGGTTATCGTAGGCATTCACCGGCACGAAACCGGAATAGTAAACACGTTTCATCGTAGGCCGGCGGTAGAGGGCGGACGATAAAAAAGAATGTCCTTGTCGGAATCGGGCGTTGCACCGACAATCATCTGCGTGCTCTGCCCGGCCGGAGCAAAACGAGGGGCGTGGCGGAAACGCTTCCTTTCTTCCGCACTCTGCAAAACGCCTTGCTGAATATAACGCATCGGGGCAAACATACTTTTGAAATCTTTCTCGGGAGCAAGCACCTGCAGGCTTTGTTCGTTGGGAATCTCGATGTTCACGCTGAGACGGTCGGCATACAAACCCGCCTCATTCACCAGTTCCTGGCTGGCACCAGGGATACTTTTCATGTGGATATATCCGTTGAAACGATGCACCAACCGCAAGTCTTTCACAACGCGCACCAGCCGCTCCATCGTATAATCCGGATTGCGCACCACCCCCGAACTCAGGAAAAGCCCTTCGATATAATTGCGGCGATAGAACTCGATCGTCAGATCGACCAGCTCGCTAACGGAAAGGGTAGCGCGGGGCAAGTCGTTGCTCCGCCGGTTGATGCAGTAGGCACAATCGTACATGCAGTTGTTGGTCAGCATGATTTTCAGCAACGAAATACACCGCCCGTCTTCCGCAAAACTATGGCAAATGCCCCAGCCTGCCGCACTGCCGATCATTCCTTTCTTACCGGAACGCGACGTGCCACTCGAAGCACAGGAAACATCGTATTTCGCCGACTCCGCTAATATTTTCAGTTTCTCGAGAACATTTTCATTCATATTTCATGGGGAATTGCCAGACAAAAATAAGGATTAAAACGCTATCTTTACGACAAATTTTAGTGAAATGTTCTTAGAGAATATACCCGTACACAATCTAGATGAAAGCGACTTCTTCGTAGCTGAACCGATTGAGAATTGCGACAACCTGAATTTCCGCGGGTCGCATCGCCACAACTTCTACGAACTGTTGTTCTTCACCGAAACAGGTGCGGGAGAGAGCCACAGCATCGACTTTGTCGATTACCCGCTGCAGCCCGACCAGATATTCCTGCTTCGCCCCGGACAGGTGCATACCATGAAGCTGAAAGGGCAGAAAGGTTTCCTGTTTGCCATCGACCCGGCTTATTTCGAACGACTCAGCCTGCATATCGAAAGCTATGCCGACTATACATTTCCCAACAGGCTTATCCTTCCGGAAGAAGAAGCGCCCGCCATCCGCCAAATAGCCAACCTCATTTATACCGAACACGAAGGCCTGCACCGGAAAAGCCTGCTCAACTCTTACATGCATGCCTTTATCACCCACTTGCTCCTGCTCTACACCGATACGCGGAGCAATCAGGACATACGTGTCAACAAAGTGCTTTCCCTAATCGACCGGCATTTCATCGGCGAACGTTCCACCGAGTTTTACGCCCGCGAAATAAACCTCAGCAACAAACGACTGAACGAACTCACAAAAAAAGCCGTCGGCCATACAGTGAAACAACTGATCGACCAACGGCTATTACTGGAAGCCAAACGTATGATTAGCTACGGCGGCTCGAGTTTCAAAGAAATAGCTTTCGCCCTCGGCTTCAGCGAAGCTTCCTATTTCACCCGCTTCTTCCGGGAGCAGAGCGGCTACACGCCCGAACAGTTCAGAATGCAGTTGAAGAAAGATTTGTCATGAACGTACCTTTATCACCGCCAGCCGCCGGCGCGTATCGACAAACAGCAACACGAAAGAGGTCAGTCCGCAAACAAACAACCCGCACATCATCGGCACCACCGAACCGTTTTACAGGAAACTGACCACCGCCGACAGAATCCCGGTAAACAGCAATTGCAAGAATCCCATCAAAGCAGAAGCCGCCCCGCTGTCTTCCTTAAAATAAGCCAGCCCGAGCGAAGTCGTAGCCGGCAACAGCAACCCGATCGGAATCAAGTTCAGAAAAACCAGCACCAGCAAAGGAATCACCGAGGTCGAAACAAGCGAAGTCGTCACCAACAAAGCTGAAATCAACAACTGGACAAGCAAGGTATAGCGTACCAGTTTCTTCAGCGTCATATATTTCAGGAAGAAATTAATGAGATAGGTTCCCAGCATCAGCCCCAACGAGTTGACGGCAAAAATAAGGGCGAAAGTATCTCCCGTCATACCCCCCTTCTCCATAATCAGGAACGGCGCATTCGAGACATACACCATTAAACCGCCGTAAGCCATGCAGCCAATGATCGTATAAACCATGAACGGCCACACTTTCATGACCCGGACATATCCTTTCAGCATCTCTTTGACCGAAAGACCTTTAGCCTTCCCCTCGCCGGCAATCAACGCAGGTTTGGTTTTCGGAAGAAACACCCAAGTCAGCAGGATGGTGCAAGCCCCTAAAACCGCCATCGTATTGAATACGCCATGCCAATGCCATTGTTTCAATAACAAATTGCCGATTGTCGGAGCTATCACCGGAGCAATACCAGAAATAATCACCAGCAAAGAAAACACTTTCGTGCGCTGTTCGTTCACAAACAAATCGTTTACGGCAGCCCGTCCGACCACCACACCGGCACAACCGCCGAAAGCCTGTAGGAAACGGATCATCCAAAGCTGTTCTATCGACGTCACATAGATAGAAGCAAACGAACTGACCGTATATAAAGCCGTTGCCAGCAAAATCGGATTCTTACGCCCATAATAATCGGAAAGCGAACCCCAGAACAATTACCCCAGAGCGAAACCCGCCAAGAAAATAGATAAGGAAATCTGCACCTCACTCAGCGACACCTGCAAACTGTCTGCAATATCAGTAAAAGCTGGAAGATAAAGGTCTATACTCAGAGGTTCCAGCGCTGCCAGCAACGAAAGCACCAGAACCACAATTCCCATTTTTTTGTTCATATATTATACCTGTTAAAATTACCGCTGCAAAAGTACGCCCTTCTTCCTGGCCGCCTTTTACATTAATTGCACATTTACTGAGATAATAAGGAAGTTCGGATATTTCTTTAACGAATATGGTTATTCAGCAGGAAACATGTACATTTGTACGTTTTTTTAAATACAGCTTCAAGAATGAGAGACTTATTTACATTCAACAATATAGAACTTACACTGGCTGGTGTAACTGCCGGCTTATTTCTTGTTCAACTCCTCTATTATCTAGCGACGTATAGCCGTCTGCTCCGGGAATCCAAAAGAAGAAGTGTGGAAGAAAGATATACCCAGCCTCCCGTTTCCGTTATCGTCTATGCAAAGAATGAATCGGAAAACCTGCAAAAACATCTGCCGGCACTGCTTACCCAGGACTATCCGGAATACGAGATAATCGTTGTCAACGACGGCTCCACCGATGAAAGCGACGATGTCTTAAAGACATTCGAGAACGAACATAAACATCTTTACCACACCTATATCCCGGAAGACGTCAAATACCTGAGCCGGAAAAAGCTCGCCCTCGCCGTAGGCATCAAAGCAGCCAAACATGAGATACTTCTTTTTACGGAAGCCAACTGCGAACCGATGAGCAAACACTGGATTTCGGCTATGGCGCGCAACTATAATAATGAAACGAGCATCGTACTCGGATTCTGCGCCTATGGTTCCCACAAAGGCTTTTTCCACAAACTGGTTGCCTACGATAACCTGATGACCGGATTGCAGTATATCTCCTCTGCCCTCATCCGCCACCCTTTTACAGGCAACGGCCGTAACCTGTCTTACCGGAAGGAATTGTTCTTTGCCCAGAAAGGATATTACAAATCATTAAGCCTGCATGCCGGAGACGATGACCTGTTTGTCAACGAATCGGCAACCGACCGAAACACACGCGTGGAGTACAGAGCGGAAAGCATCACAGAAATGGCTAAGATCGAACGGTTTAGTACGTGGAAAGAGATGAAAGTATCGCGTGCCGCCACTCATCGGTATTACAAAGGCTCGACACTTAACTTCTACAGGCTGGAAAGTTTGAGTTATATCTTCTTTTTCCTGTCGGCCATAGCAACCATCATCCTTGGTATTTATGGCAACTGGCTGATTTCAATACTGGCAGGATTACTCTACCTCATCCGGTTTGCCGTAAAAGCGACCATTTTCCATAAATCGGCTTGCCTGCTGCAACAGAAACCTGTTACAGGCTGGATTTGGCTCCTGGAATTAATCATGCCTGTTTTTAATTTAAATGATTATCCGCATGATGTCCGTTGATTTATTGAACATCATATGA
>JAJPZM010000401.1 GCA_021204335.1 Parabacteroides sp.
TAGCTATACATATTATATAGAGCTGGTAACGTATATAAAAAGGAATGTTTATAATCTCGCTTCCGGCCGGAAGCCGATTCAGGCTGATATCCCACTGGTCGAGTATTTTGTAGTCGAATACATACTTCTTGCCGACTTCGGTAATCGCGGGAAAGTTATCGATTGGAGCACCTTCCAGTATATCGGCGATACGGTTGGCAGCCAAGCTTGTCTGTTCTTCCGTCGTTGATACATACCCGCCTACTACGCCGTAATTATAACCGATCATTTCATTGATGACGGAAAAGCCGGGGAAGGAACTGAAACGTCCCAAAGAAAGTGTCAAGTAATCTCTTTTGATTGCCAGGTAAGCTTTGTTGTAATAATTCTCGCCCAGGCCTCTGATCAATGAGCGGGTGGATTTACCGTTGATCGTACTTATATACATGGCATCCGGTATGATCTTTTTGTCTTTAGGTATGGACATGCCGCGTTTCCCGGATAAGCGTATTCTTTCGGGTGAAAAAATATCATTGGTTTTGCAGATGCCTTTGATCTGGTTGTCCATGTCTGTTAATAAAATCTGGTCTGCATAAAAGTCGTCGGTCACCCGCACTATAATGCATTTCCCGATAAGCTGTTCAATCAGTTCTACATTGGTCTTATAGTCGGGCTTGTCGCGAAAGCCGGTGATGTTGGGCGATTTCTGGATAAATGCCTCGTTCGGATAGCTGGCTCCCGTAAAAACTATCGGAGTCGTTTTGATAGACGGATGGTCGCAGGTCAGCAAAGCATTCAGGGCGGGATCGTCGCAGGTCAGGATTATATCCGGATTCCAGGATGATAAATCATTCAGTCCCTCATATATCGTCAGCCTCTGTTGTTTCTCTGATTTTTTAGTACAATCCAGATAGAGGGAGCGGACTTCTGCATGTATGTTTCTTTTCCGTAATCGTTCGGCAAATATATTGTTCGTCTCTTTATAAGCAGGCAGACCAGCTTCATACGATTGTATGATTAATATATGTTTCTGATGAGCTGTCCGGTTGCATGAACTGTTCAGCATACAGAACAGGAGAAGCATAAGTATATATTGTGCCGGTTGAATCTTATTAGACATTACGATTTATGATTAAGTAAATGTTTTATCCCTAGTGCTTTATGTGTTTTATTATTGCTTGCAATAATCCCGATTTACTTCCGGTCTGTCCGGCCGTCTGTGAAATACGCCTCTAAATTAGACTGAATTTTTGTATTGAACAAAGAAAGTTGCTATGAAAAACAATAACTTCCGTTGATTTGTAACAATTTTTGGAATAGCCGCAGAATAAGGTCAGCGCACGTTTTGAATAATTCTGCTATTATTTGTACTTTTGCCAGTCAATTTGATATTCGCGGAAATGCCGCGATGCATATTGGCTTGATTGAATAAATTTTAGAACAATGAATATATCTTACAACTGGCTGAAAGAGTATCTTGATTTCGACTTGCAGCCTGACGAAGTAGCAGCAGCACTAACCTCTATCGGTCTGGAAACCGGCGGAGTGGAAGAAGTTCAAACCACCAAAGGTGGACTGGAGGGTTTGGTTATCGGTGAAGTCCTGACTTGTGTAGAGCATCCGAACTCGGACCATTTGCATACCACAACCGTTAATGTCGGTGGCGAAGAACCTTTGCAGATCGTTTGCGGTGCACCTAATGTAGCAGCCGGCCAGAAAGTGGTTGTCGCTGTGAACGGTACGAAACTCTATGACAGCGACGAAGTCTTTACTATCAAACGCTCTAAAATACGTGGCGTTGAATCGAACGGTATGATCTGTGCGGAAGACGAGATCGGTATCGGAACGGACCATGCCGGTATTATCGTGCTCCCTGCTGATGCGGTTGTAGGAACTCCTGCCAAGGAATATTATAATGTAAAGAGCGATTACGTTCTGGAAGTCGATATCACGCCGAACCGCGTGGATGCCACTTCCCATTTCGGTGTAGCCCGCGACCTGGCCGCCTATCTTAAGCAGAATGGCAAGCCTTCGGAACTGAAACGTCCTTCAGTAGACGCTTTCAAGATTGACGACGAGACACCCGCCATCGAAGTAATCGTAGAAAATACAGAAGCCTGTCCCCGTTATTCGGGTGTAACCATCAAAGGCGTAACAGTCAAGGAAAGTCCCGAATGGTTGAAGAACCGTCTGACTATAATCGGTCTGCGTCCTATCAATAATGTGGTAGACGTAACCAACTTCATCCTGCATGAACTGGGACAGCCCCTGCACTCGTTCGATGCCGGCAAGGTGAAAGGCAATAAAGTAATCGTTAAGACACAGCCGGAAGGCACGAAGTTCGTTACGTTGGACGGCGTTGAACGTACGTTGACCGACCGCGACCTGATGATCTGTAATACCGAAGAAGCGATGTGTATCGGTGGTGTATTCGGTGGTTTGGATTCAGGTGTAACGGAACAGACAACCGATGTATTCCTGGAATCAGCCTGCTTCCATCCGACATGGATCCGCAAGACTGCCCGCTGCTTCGGCTTGAATACGGATGCCTCTTTCCGTTTTGAACGCGGTCTGGATCCTAACAATACTATTTACGTATTGAAACGTGCCGCCCTGTTGATCCAGGAAGTTGCCGGCGGTAAGATTACCGGTTCGATCCAGGATGTATATCCTAATCCGGTAAAATCGTACACCGTAGAACTTACTTACAGCAAGATAAACAGCCTGATCGGAAAAGAGATTCCGGTAGAAACGGTAAAGAGCATTCTTGCCAGCCTCGAAATGGAGATCGTTTCGGAAACGGCGGAAGGACTGACAATCCATGTTCCGGTTTACCGTATCGACGTTCAGCGCGATGTGGATGTGATCGAAGATATTCTCCGTATCTACGGATATAATAATGTAGAGTTCAGCGACAATGTGAAGTCGAACCTGAGCTACAAGATGGCAACCGACCGTGGTTATCAGTTGCAGAACCTGATCTCCGAACAGCTTTGCGGCTCCGGCTTCAACGAAATCATGAATAACTCGCTGACACGTTCCGCTTATTACGACGAACTGACAACTTATCCGGTGTCTCATTGCGTCATGCTGATGAACCCGCTGAGTGCCGACCTGAACGGTATGCGCCAGACATTGTTGTTCGGCGGCCTGGAAAGCATCGAGCATAATGCCAAACGTAAGAACGGCAATATCCGTTTCTTCGAGTTCGGCAACTGCTACGACTTCAACGCAGAGAATAAGAAAGAAGGCGAAACATTGGCCGAATTCTCGGAAGATTACCGCCTGGGGCTTTGGGTATGCGGTAACCGCGTAGAAAACAGCTGGGCTCATGCCGACGAGAAGTCGACCGTCTATGAACTGAAAGCATACGTCGAAAATATATTGGTTCGTTTGGGCGTTAACCTGAAGAAGATTATCTTTGGCAATCTGACGAATGATATTTACTCTGCCGGTCTGAGCATTACAACCGGTTCCGGCCGTCAACTGGGTACGTTGGGTATCGTAAACAAGAAGATTTGCAAGGCATTGGATATCGACTTCGACGTTTATTATGCCGAGCTGTCATGGACACTGCTGATGAAAGAAACGAAAAAGAGCAAAGTCACTTACTCTGAAATCTCCAAGTTTCCGGCAGTAAAACGCGACCTGGCATTGTTGCTTGACAAGTCCGTCCAGTTTGCCGAAATCGAAAAGATCGCTCAGGAAAGCGAACGCAAGTTGCTGAAAGAGGTGGAACTGTTCGACGTTTACGAAGGCAAGAACCTGCCGGCAGGCAAGAAGTCGTATGCCGTAAGTTTCTACTTGCAGGATGAAACAAAGACATTGAACGATAAACAGATTGACGCGATCATGCAGAAAATCCGGAAGAATCTGGAAGATAAGCTGGGAGCATCGCTGAGATAAGATATAGTTTTATAATACATAAAACAAATAATATGGGAAGAGCGTTTGAGTTCCGTAAAGCAAGAAAATTTAAACGTTGGGGCAATATGGCCCGCGTATTTACTAAATTGGGTAAGGAAATCACTATTGCGGCAAAAGCCGGCGGCCCTGATCCGGAGAACAATCCTCATTTGCGTGCATTGATGCAGAACGCAAAGAAGGAGAACATGCCGAAGGATAATGTGGAACGTGCCATTAAGCGTGCTGTTGAAAAAGACTTTTCCGGCTATAAGGAAATGAACTACGAAGGATACGGCCCGTATGGTATCGCTATCTTCGTGGAAACAGCAACCGACAATACAACCCGTACGGTTGCCAACGTGCGTAGCTACTTCAACAAACATGGCGGTTCATTGGGAACAAGCGGCAGCCTCGAATTCCTGTTCGACCACAAGCGTGTATTCCATATTGCCAAGAAGGAAGGTATTTCCCTGGAAGACCTGGAATTGGAACTGATCGATTACGGAGTAGACGAAGTGGACGAGGACGAAGACGAAGTAGTTATCTACGGCGAATTTGCCCAGAACTCCGCTATCCAGAAGTATTTGGAAGAAAACGGTTTCGAAATCACCAGCAGCGAGTTCGTCCGCATCCCGAACGACTTGAAAGAAGTTACTCCCGAACAGCGTGAAGCATTGGATAAGCTGATTGAAAAGCTGGAAGAAGACGACGACGTGCAGAACGTGTTCCACAATATGAAGGAAGATGAGAGCAGCGACGAAGAGTAATATTTTTATCGATAAGGAAAGAAGTGATACTGAGATTCGTCTGGTATCACTTCTTTTTTGCTTATAATTTATATTTCATTTACTTGCGGGATAAACTAATATTAATTGTGAACAATACTGGAATGACTAGGGTAAGTATTTTAGGTGTGCTCATCATGATGTGTATGATGTGCCACCACGCTTCGGCTCAGAAGGAGTTGGGATTTTTTAATGCGCTTTCGGTTGGCGTAAGTGCCGGTACGACCGGTGTAGGTATTGATGTGGCAACGCTCGTTACGCCTTATTTTGCTGTACAGGGTGGCGTTTCGTTTATGCCGGGCTTTCATATCAATACGGACGTGGATGTGGATGTAAACGATCCGAATTACGGAAGCATTCCAACCACACTCGATATGACAGGAAGCATGACTCGTACCAGCGGTGAGTTGCTGGTTAACTATTATCCGTTTCTTCGTTCTTCCTTTTTCGTTACGGCCGGTGCTTATTTCGGCGGTTCCAAGTTCGTGAAGATCGATGCTCACAGTGATATCTTGAAAGAGTATGTGACCCAGGGCGGTAAAGCCGGTATCGTAATTGGCAATCAAACCATTCCGGTCGATAAGAACGGTAATATCGCCGGTGGTCTTGAAGTGTCGGGGTTCCGCCCTTATTTGGGTCTCGGCTTCGGACGTGCTGTCCCTCAGAAGCGTATTGGCGTGATGTTTGAGTTGGGCGTGCAGTTCCATGGGCGACCGGATGTTTATACGGAAGCCGGCGTTCTGGGAAGTACTTCGGCAGATGGCGACGACAGCTTTACCAAGATTATGGATAAACTGACTGTCTATCCGGTGATGAAGATACGCCTTTGCGGCCGGTTATTCTAACCTGCTGTCCTGTTTTTAATCACATTAGCCTTCAGGGGTTCATCTCGTGAGGGCTAATGCTTGATTTCTTTATCCTTAGAATATAAATGCAGCGGTGCGGAAGCTTTCAGCAGGCTTTCATAGTGCCTTCATTATGCTTTCATTCTTACAATAAACAAGACCGGATTGGCATCTGTCGTACGATCCGGAAATGCTTCTTTCACTTCTTCGCCCGAACGGCAATAGCAGAATGAATTGTTGTAGACATCAATCGACTGCAAATCGGGTACTCTCCCCGTATGATAGAAATTATCTTCGAAACCACCCGCTACATTATACGAATAATTCTCCTGTCGGTCGTAACAGAAGGTATAATTATGTTCCTCGTCGTCGGCATTGCTGTAAGTGGAAACCAGGAAACGTCCGGCAATGCACAGCGGCAGGATCGACGAATAGTCCTTATGAATATGCAGCCGGTTCCGGTTGATCAGATAAAGCGTATCCGCCAGTATTTCTTCCGGTTGCGTGGAGGGCGAATAGGCATACACATTTCCGTCGGCCACCGACAGTTCGGGTGTGAAGCAAGCCCCGATATAGAAACGCCCCAGGTCGGCAGCCGTCAGCTTCCGCGCCTCTTGCAGGTTGAGTCTCGTATCGAACTTGTAAAGCCATTGGTCGACACATTTCTTTTCCCCGTTTTCCCCCGGAAGGCGACAGCGATTGTGTCGTTAGCCAGATATGCCGGTCGTAATACATCAGCCGGGCAGGCATCTTCAACGGGTTGATTCCCGCCAGGCTTTCCCTTTCCAGCAGTGTGCCGTCGTAATTATAATAGTAAACGTTTTCCTCGTTATCCATCACAATCAGTTGTCGCTGGATAGGGTCGATAACATAATCGGCCACCTGAAACTGGTTGTTATGCGTCACTTGGTTGACAAACTTACCGGAACAATCGAAGCGGTAGAGCTGCCGGTTGCTCACCAGGAACAGGTCGTTCCTGTCGCGTTGGATGCGGCTGGCATACTTCAACCGGCAATCCGGTTTGGTTTCGAGCGGAATGGCAATTACCTCTTCGGCAACGTCCGACAGGGCGCCCTGGGTAGCGCTTTTCACCGGATTATCATCGCATACGCACTGATAACCTTCCTTTATATAGATTATACTAACAAGCAATAATAGTAATAAACAGGTCTTTTTCATTTCCTAATCCATTTAATAAAGAAACATACATATAACGCTTTTCTTTTCGGTTTATTGCACTTGGCAGGCCCTGTTACAGGTTCATTTGCCGTCAGTTTTAACTGACGGACTGCTAATGGCTCTCTATCTTTGGACTTTAGTCCCATTCATTGATATTAAAGAGAAATGTGGCTGAAGCCAAAGCAAGAGCATTGTTTTTAACCGTCAGCTGAAGCAGACGGCAAAGGAACCTGTAATTAAGACTGCTACTTTTATGACTAACTTTGCAGGAATACCCAGTTATCGCCATCCGACAGGCTCTCGTCGTAAGCGAAACCTTCCCGTGTAAAAGCTTTCAACGCTTCCGGGTCGGTAATCCTGTTTTTTAGGATATGCCGCGTCATTTGTCCGCGTGCCATCTTGGTATAGATGACGATCGTTTGCGGCTTCCCGTCTTTCAACACCTTAAACTCTGGTGTGATGATGCGGACAGACTGCCCGACCTTCTTCCAGTCGTAAGCCCCCTGTATCTCCTGGCTTGCCAGATTCATCAGGATATTACCGTTCTTTTTCACCTCTTTAATCAGCAACTCCGTCTGTCGAGGGCGCCAGAAGTTGTACATATTCCCTTCTCCCAGCTCCGGAAACTTCACTTCATACTCCATCCTGTACGGCTTGATCCGATCCAGAGGCCGCAGCAATCCGTAGCAGATCGACGCAATCCGCAGATGCTCGTTCGCATAGCGGAAATCCTCTCCCGTAAAGTCCTTCGGATTGATATTCTTGAAAACCACCCCGGTGTAGGCCAGCAACGCCGACAGGGGCTTGATGCTTTCGGTATGGAACTCCTGAAAACGGTTGTAGTTTTCGAGCGCCAGCTTGGGATTGAGTTTTAATATCTTCCGCAGCTCGTCTACGGAAAACTGTGCCATATTCAAGGCTATTTCGCTGGCTTCCTGCGAGAAACGCGGTGTCGTACCGGCAGGCGCTTTTATCTTAGAAGTACCGGTCATTGTCTTGGCCGATGTCAATATGATTAGCATACTTATGTCTTGTTTCCGTTTTGTCGTGTAAATTTAGTTCATTCCTACCGATATATTAGTTTAATACCAGTTATAAATTAATATTTTTATCCTATATTCTTTTGCTTTTGAGCTAGCCCGAAATTAATTTTGAGCATGGTCGAATTTAATTTTTAGCTAGCTCAAAATTGATTTTATGCTTGCGCAAATGAAAAACTATTCGTATCTTTCAAATTAATTAATAGTTACTTATATAATTGGCAAAAATGATTATCCGCATGATGTCCGTTGATTTATTGAACATCATATGAATGTT
>JAJPZM010000184.1 GCA_021204335.1 Parabacteroides sp.
GGGTTTAGCCCCGGCGCAAATCATCCCGGTAATATCGCCGATCATGTTGTTAGTGGCATGGGATATTTGCAATTTGCTGCCTCCCATCAAATAAGTGATGCCGCAACTCGAACCGGTGGCAGCCACCACACAACCGCACAAAGCCGAAAGACGTCCCAGGCTCTGCTTGATATAAATAACCATCAGGTGGCTAAGCATCAGAGCGCGGATCAGTTGTTCTTCGGAACATTTAATATCCTCGGCAAACGAAAGGACGGGAAGCGTTGCCGCAATTCCCTGGTTACCGCTACCGGAGTTGCTCATTACCGGAATCATGGCGCCATCCATACGGGCGTCGCAAGCGGCAGCCGTCATCGTCAGCATGTGGGTATAAGCGGAATCGCCCATATATTTCCGACCGTATTCACCGGAGACCGTTTTACTTACCGTATGCCCGTAATGTCCCTTCATGGAAGCCAGTGCCGCTTTTTTATTCAGATCAGCTGTTTCGAGGATAAAGCGGATTTCGTCCAGAGGCATTTCCATGGCAAACTCATAGACGGTCGAGAATGATAACTTCAATTCGTCTTCCGGGCAAATGGCTTCGCAGTTTAATTCTTTCCGCAGGTCGGTCAATACCGTACCGCTTTTCTCTACATATATTATATGTGTATGCTCATGGCAGATGATTACGCGGGAAGTTTCCTCTCCGGCGGTGCAAATGATTTCGATATATAGTTTATCTACATTCTCCTTTAAAGCGATATGGATAATCTTATCTTCTATCATGGCTTTCCCGGCTTCGAGCGCTTCGGGAATAATATCGCGCAACACTTCCAGTTCGTAAGCCGATTTGCCGACCAGGGTTCCGAGGGCAATTGCGATAGGCAATCCGACCATACCCGTTCCGGGAATCCCCACTCCCATCGCGTTCTTTAATATATTGGCACTGAGTAATACTTCAATTTTCTCCGGGCGGCAGCCCAATGTCTCCGCCGCTTTAGCAGCAGCCAGAGCAACGGCGACAGGTTCCGTACAGCCGATAGCCGGTATTACTTCCTGATGGATCAGAGAGATGATTTGTGATTTTGTTATATCGTCCATGTGTATCATGTTTTACGCGTTAGATCATTGTTACGGCGGCAAAGGTAATGATTTAATTTCTTACAGGTAACTCATTTGCCTTTACATTTGTTATATGAACTCATCTATTTGAAAATGTATGAAAAAGTATCGGTAAACGCAAAAAGAAAACCATCTGTCGTTGCAGATAAAAGGATGCCTATCTTCCTGCAATTGATTTGCAACCGGCGGGTAAAAAGAATCGTATTAGAACTGCAAGTCTCCGAAAAGGAATGGCAGCAGGAAACACAGACAGTCAGCATCCCGCCAAACACCGAAAACAAGCGGATTGCCGAACTGATGCAGATTCGGGAAACACTGGGCAAGGAAATGAAGACAGTGGAAGCTATCACACAAAACCTGTGTGAGAAAGCAGATTGTTCGGTAGAAAAGATCGTACAGAAATACCGGGAATCCAAGCAGTACACTTTCTGGCTGGCGTATATCCGACAGGCAATTAAGAAGAAGCAAACCGAACGCTCGGCAGCTACCGCGCGCAACTACCAAAGTGCCTGCAACGCTTTCCTCAAATTTCTCGGCGGGCAGGATCTTCCTATCGACAACGTTGATGAAGCATTGCTGGAGAAATTCGGGAAATACCTGCTCGATAAAGGAATTTCCCGAAACACCATCGCTTCCTACTTCCGTAATCTCAAAGCCGTTTGGAATATGGCAGTCAAAGACCATATTATCGAAGCACAACCTTCTCCGTTCAGAAACATCAGCACGAGTATCGAAAAGACAGAGAAAAGAGCCATTAGCGAGAAGTATATCCGAAAACTGGAAACACTGGATTTAAAGAATGCCCCCGGTCTCACGCTGGTACGCGATCTATTCCTCTTCTGCTTTCTGGTACGGGGAATGACCTTTGTAGACCTGGCTTATCTTACGCCTGCCAACATTCAGGGTAAATATTTAATCTATGTACGTAGGAAAACCGGGCAGAAATTAAAAGTCGAATCGCTGCCAGCCATGCTGAAAATAATCAGAAAATACCAAACACCCGATCAGTATTATTTATTCCCTATCCTTAAAAATAAAGAGGTATCGTGGAAGGAATACGACAGCGCACTCCGGTTACAAAACAAACGGCTTAAAATATTAGGAGATCAAATCGGTATCCATCTCTCAACGTATGTGGCGCGCCATAGCTGGGCAAGTATAGCTAAGCAAAAAGGAATACCGGAAGAAGTTATTTCTGATTGCATGGGACATACTTCGGTAAGGACAACACGTATTTATATATGTTCACTCGATAACTCGAAACTAGATAAAGCAAATAGAAAAGTTATTATGAGAAAAGAGCCTTATAAATCATTTGAAGATAAGCAGATTCTTTAGGGGATTTCTATTCCGTCTATTTGTAAGAGTTGGAATGGAGATTTCTTTGTTCTGTTAAAACGTGACAAAAATAGTAAGATTTTCTTGAACAGCAAAGGTTTCTTCTGTTTTTTGCACATAACAATCCATAATATTCAATGTAAGAATGAATATTATTACAGTTTTTAAGGAAAGACAATACTATTATCTGTACTCTCCTTGGCTATTTATCAGCCTATATTTCAGCATCAAGCGCACCATTACGCATTATTAATCAGATGTTTACCGATTGTTTCACGAAATGAAAGAACGAAAGCTTCCGATTTTCATGCCCAATGAAGATTCTTATTCTGTCTGTTCAGACATTTTCCACACTCCAGAAACAAAGTTGTAGGAGGGATCGGGATTATTCATGTAAAATATCAATAAAGACCACAACTCCACTCCGACTTTCTGATATTTTGTTTCACGATATGTTTCACGATATACTTTTATCACATACCAAAAAGTATAAAAGCTTTAATAATCCATACATATAAAAGTCTCGCACTCTCCGTTCCAACTCTTACAAATAGACGGAACGAAATTTCACCATACAAAATATAGGGTATATGCAAAGGAAATTCCACTTATTACTGTTTGTTATTTTCTGTTTACCGATTGGTATTCACTCACAGCAAACCACGCTGAAAACAAACATGCTGTTTTGGGCTACCTCAACTCCGAACGCCGGTGTTGAGTTCGGAATTACACACAATATGACAATCGACCTATGGGGTGCCTACAATGCATGGAAATTCAGGAATGAGATGAAACTAAACCTTTATCTTATACAACCCGAAGTCAGATATTGGTTCTGCCGCAAATTTGAAGGGCATTTTGTAGGTCTGCATGGTCATTACGGACATTTCAATATTGGGCAAATCCCTTTTATCTCCGGACTGAAAGAGTATGTGCTGCGTGGTGATCTCTACGGTGGTGACGTAACCTATGGCTACCATTGGGCGATAGGACAACGATGGGGTATCGAAGCAATGATAGGCGGCGGATATGCCTATATGAAATATGACAAATACCGGTGTGCCGAATGTGCCGAACGAGTAGGAAAGCTACACGCGAAGTTGTATAGGACCGACCCGGTTGGGATTTTCCGTTATCTATTTCCTGCGTTAATAAAAGTCTGATGAAAATAAATAGTATACATTATATAATACGGGCAACTCTGCTTGTAATACTGACAGCCATTTGGAACACGAATATAGTGGCAGAAGGAATCCGTATCATACCCAAGTCATATACTGTGCGCAACGATAGTTTATATCTGCTGTTGGATATGGACTTGAATAGCGTACACGTCAATTCTTTAACGGCAGTATCTTTTATACCTATTCTTCAGGCGGCCAACAAGCAGGCCGGCAAAATAGAACTTCCGCCGGTTATCGTAACAGGCAGCAAGCGGTTCCGCTTCGAACAAAGAGAAAGGGCATTGGCAGTCGGACAAATTCCGGTAATCCCCTACCGCATACTACTCGATAAACAACAAACAGGTTCCAAAAGTATAGCATACCGTATTGCCATACCCTATGCATCCTGGATGCAAAAAGCTTCGCTCCTTCTCCGACAGGAAGTAAAAGACTGTTGCGATCAGCAAGTATTGGGAATAGATACGCTGACTAAGAATTTGAATCTGAAACAGGCTCTGCAAAATAATAATATCGCGGCGAACCCTGTCCCTGCGCATGATGCGGGGACACAAGAACACAGATCGGTTGTTGCTCCTAAGAAAAACAACCATACTGTTAGTGCCGCTGTGATCCCGCGTCAAGCACAGAAACAAGTTCGTGTTCAAACGGAAGCATTGGATTATGCTTCGATGGTGTCGTTCCTTCGCCCCGATTTCAAGCAGGAAAACAAAGAAAGGATACAGAGTACGACCCTCTATATCGACTATCCGCTGGGGAAAGACGAAGTATATCCGGACTTTAAAAATAATCGGGAAGAAATAAACAAGATAGATGCAATCCTGTATCCGCTCCTGTCCGACGGTTTCTCTGAACTGGAACATATACGGATTAGAGGATATACTTCCCCTGACGGCCCTTATGGAGAGAATGAAAAGCTTTCTGCCAACCGCTCCCGGTTGTTCGCCGACTATGTAGAGGATGCTTACAAGATTCCTTCGCGCCTGTTCAACGTCTCGTCGGTTGCCGAAGACTGGAGCGGTCTGAAAGAACTACTCCGTAATGCTGCCCCGTCTTATGCTCCGGCTGCACTGAAAATCATCGATCAATATGGGATATTCAGCGGCCGCGAAAAACAGTTGATGGATTTGCAGGGAGGTATTCCTTATAAAGATATGCTGCGCCGCTTCTTCCCCAAACTACGCCGTATTGAAATCGTAGTGGAGTATCGTATACGGAAACTCAACGAGAGCGAAATAGCGGAAATGATCTACCCCCATCCCGACCTGATGAGCCTGGAAGAGATTTATGCCGTTGCCCGCTATTACCGTCCCGGAGCCGACCAGTATCGCGAAGTGTACGAAATCGCCGCGTTCCATTTTCCGGACGATGTCATAGCCAATGTGAATGCTGCTTCGGCAGTTATGCTGACCGGTGACCTGGAATCGGCATGGAACTACCTGCGCAAAGCGGAAGCCGATCCGCGTTCATGGAATAATATGGGAGTACTCACTTTGATGGAAGGGGATCCGGAAGGTGCAGCCGTATGGTTCCGGAAAGCAGTTGGTGTTGAACCCCGGAAAGCCCGGCAAAATCTGGAAATAGCAGAAAGCTATTAAATAAAACGAAAGTGGATAAATTAATTTACATAATACTGATAAGCATGTTGACAGGATGCACTTTCGGCGACGAGCCTTCCGTATGTCCATACAATATAAGGTTGGAATGCTGGTATGCCGGCAGCAACGTAGAAAATACGCTGCCGATCTATGTAGACAATCTCCGGCAATTTCTTTTCGACGGCGAAGGGAGACTGGTGGCAACCACTACCCTGCAAGGCGACAGTATAACCGGATGGAGCGGCGAGCTTCCCGACGGACGCTATACGGTTGTCCTTTGGGGTAACCTCGGAGACGAAAACAAAATGCCGGTCGATATACTTCCTGAGAACAATGCTTCGCTCAACGAAATGTCGATCAGTGCCGTTACGGAAGGTGTCCCACCCGGTTTCCGGGGAAATACAGGACGGTTATATTATGGTACAGCCACGTTCGAAGTGGAAAACGGAGTTACCCTGCGGCAACGTGTTTACCTGTCGCATGCACATGCCGTACTTACCATTACAGTCCGTTGGATGGCGGATGCACCGCCCGAAGGGGGTACTTACCGGATGCGGCTGAAAGGTATTCCGGCAGTCTATGGCTTTACCGGACAGTGGGAAAATACGACTCCCGGCGGTGATGGCGTTTATACCATTCCCCGTATCGGTGGCGTCATCACTTACCACGAAACAAAGGCGTCCATGAATTTCGACGGGGAGGTGAACGGCGAATTCGTCACCTTCCGCTATATGTCGGGAACCCATCAGATGTGGAGCCTTTGGTGGGACGGAGTACAAATCATAAAAGAACTCGACCTCAACAGTTTCTTCCAGAAAATCCCTATGGATATGAATACGAACATGGAGCAGGAATTCGATCTGCTGGTCACAGTCTACAAAGACAAGATTATCGTTACCCAATCGACAGCGGCCGACTGGGATGAAGGAGGAATAATCGGATAAACGAACATACTTTAAAAACAAACGAATATGAAACTAGTATTAAAATGCACAGCACTCATGCTGGCAGCCTTACTGGCAGGCTGTACGGAAGAGGTTCAGAACGGTGATGGCAACCTGCTAAAACCGGATGAAACCGACAGTGGCGGACGTCGTGAAGTCCTGCTCACGCTAAAAAACAAACTGGTACTGAAAGATGCTTCCACAAAAGCGGAAACACCGATTGCAACGACAGAAGAAAACGAAATCGCTACGCTCGATGTATATGTTTTCGCTTCTGCCGAAGAAAACGGCACATATACCTACCAGGAACGTTTCGCTTATCGTGCCGATGGCAGCAATTTACCGTCGGGAGCAACCGAACTCGAACTGACACCCGGCAAAGACGACACCCAGACAACCGGGCTGTTGAACCTGAAAAAGGGATTATACGTCAAGCTATACGCTATTGCCAACCAAGCGACATTGGTAGACCCTGCCCACGAAGACCAAACGGTAGCCGATGATACGTTTGTTCCGATTACTTTTAATGAACCCGGTAAGCCGGGATCAACGATAGCTGCCATCGGTCAACCGAATGAAACTACTTTCCTAGCCTATCATACTCCACTCTTGGATGCCGCAACAGAAAGCGATATACTTGGCACTCCCCTTGCCATGTCGGGTGCTTATACGACTCCACTCGATCTGACAGATTTCGAAAACTCTGCCCGTATACAGATCGGTTTTAAACTGACCCGTCTGGCTGCCCGTTTCGATATCGTGAACAATGCTGAAACATCCCGTTTCACTATAGAAAGCATTTCAATGGCTAAAGGCCGTAAGGGGGCTACCTTCTTCCCTATCCGCGTTTTCGGACAGACACCGGAAGCCGTAGCCAACGAACTTATCACCTATCCCACCCGTACCTTCGACGGCGAAAAAGCAAACAAAGGAACACAAACGGGAGCCTTCTATACCTATCCCTCTCCTACCAAAGACAATGGCTATATCATACTGAAAGGAACTTATCAGGTAATAAAACAGAGACTAAAGAGGTTACTTACCAGATACCTTTTATACAAGAAACTGCCGACGGTGGTTCTACTTTCCTCGAAATAAATAACAATCACCGCTATACGATCGGCATTACCGAAGCGGACGATTATCACCTGGACTTCACACTGACCGTTGCCGACTGGGCGGATGATGGAAGTATTGATGAATATAATCCATCCGAAAATGGCACAAATGAATTTCTACTCGATATTCCAACTGAATTTGAAGGGGAAACAACATTTGACAAAGAGAATAAGACTATTACAATGTCGGTTAATGAGAATAGTCATTTTGACTTAATTGTCTCTACCCAATCACCTATAAAATTACAAAAAACATATCAAGGTGGATTAGAAGTCCAGCAATACGATTGGTTATTAATAGGTGAACCTATTAATAACACGACTAAAAGTTCGACTACAAAATATACTTATAATATTTCATTAACTCCAAATTACACCAAAGGATATTATCCTCGTGCAATACTTCATTTCACTAATTCAATAGATGGTAGAGAAAATGTTATCTTCATTGAAACATCATTCCAAGCCCCCCTATTGACATCTTCGGAGTCTATGACATTTTCCATAACAGAGGAAAACACTCAAATTCCAGAAATAACAATTACCGGAACTTGTCTTGGAGGAACTATTATCACAGATATCCCTGAATGGATTACATTAGAAAATGTAACTGATAATAATTCTGACCCTTCAATTAGTACTAATGCATTTTCTTACAAGTTAAAACTCGCATTAACAGAGGAAAATGAAAGTTCTTTTCCTAAAGAATTACCCTCTGCTATAAAT
>JAJPZM010000445.1 GCA_021204335.1 Parabacteroides sp.
CGCCTCCAACTACGCCAACCCTTCTATGACTGTCAACACCGGGCTCGTCGGCGGAACAGATGCCGGTTCAAACTCCGGTGCCAACACCTATTCCGACACCTTCCAGGACGTCCTGATCGGAACAGCGCCCAACGAAACCGCCTGGAAAGACGCCTGGGAATGGATAGACGGGCAGCTTCCGCAGTTGAAGATGATAACGGGCGAAGATGCCGACGGCAACCCCACCGGCTACAGCAACAGTGCATTCGGCAACCAACCCTCACTAAGCGTTGGCGAGTATCTGGAACATACTCCCTGGGGGAATAGTGAGAATATAGCCGGATCGATTAAAGACGACAGCGAGGGCACAAAAGACGACCCGATCCTGATAGCCACCCCCCCCAGGAACTGGCGTATCTGGCGCAGCAGGTGAATAAAGGAGCATCGTTGACGGTAGGCGGTGATAACAGCAATAGCGAGATAATCAACACAAACGGCTTCTCCGACAACTACTTCGCCCTTTCCGACAACATCGACCTGGCGGGGGGGGGAGAGTGGACGCCGATAGGGACGGGTAGCCACGAGTTCCGCGGCCATTTCGACGGCAAAGGCCATACGGTAAGCGGCTTGAAGATGGATCTTAACGTCGAAAGTGGCGATTACAGTTGGACTTTAGCCGGATTATTCGGCTATGTAATGGACGGCACTATCCAAAACCTGGGTGTCGAACTGGCAGACGCCGGGATAGTGGTGTCGGCGAAGAAAGGGCATGTCTATGCCGGAGGGATAGCCGGAAAGATAACTGCCTTTAGTAGTGGGAAAACCGTCATTCTCCGCAACTGTTATGTAACAGGAAAAGGCGGCGTGAGGATAACCGGGGCGGGAAAGGATGCTTCTGCCGGGGGAATAACAGGCCATACCGCTGAGAGCGACGGTATAGTTCGGATTACCCACTGTTACACCCTGGTCGATGTGGAAGCGACAGGCACTAGAGATTCTTATGCCGGTGGTATTGCAGGAAATGCAGTCGGGGAACTCTCCTACACCTACGCCACAGGAATGGTCGAGGTAAAGGGGGGGGATAATTCGATCGCCGGCGGTATTTGCGGCTCTCCCCCGGGTAATCTATCGAACAACCTGGCTTTGAATGGAGAGATAACAGGAAGTGGTAATTTTATTCATCGAGTGAAGGGTGATGTGAGTGGCTCTGGCTCAAACTATGCCTCTACCCAAACAAAGGTAAACGGCTCTCCCGTCAACAGTAACGACCCGTCATCCAGGGACGGCGCCGACACCTGGCTCAACACTTTCAAGGATGACCTGATCGGGACAGCGCCCAACGAAACCGCCTGGAACGATGATTATTGGACATGGACAGCCGGGAAGCTTCCGCAGTTGAAGATAGTAAAGGAAGGCGACAAAGGCAATCTCTCCTATGAAGACTGGACGTCCGGCGTCCAGCAGCCGATAGACGCTTCCCTCTTCCTCGTCAACAAGGTGGCACCGCCGCCTATCCCACCTGTCGAACCTAAGCCCGAGTCCGAACCCGAACCCGAACCAACGGTCTACCACACCGTCACCCTTCCCGCCGTCGAAGGTGCCGTGACCGACCCTGTCGCCGGTTCTTACGAGGTCGAAGCCTGGAGCACCTTCCGCTTCTACCTCACGATAGACACCGCCTACTCGGAGTCGCAGCCCGTCGTCACCACCGACCGTGGCGAGACGCTCACTCCCCGCAGCAGCGACGGTTCCTACCAGGTGAAGTACGTCCGCAGCGACGTCGAGGTCTTCATCGACGGCCTTTTCCCGAACCACCCGGTCGCCAACGAGTCGATCACCGATCCGCATTTCGCCGCCGATTCCGCCCTGCCGCAAATCTGGACGGAGCCGTCCGCCCTTTGCATCCTGTTCCCGGACGGCTTCTCCGCCACCCCCGTCCGCATCCTCTCGTCCGATGGCCGCCTGGTCGACGCCTTCCAGTCAGCCCCGGGGCTGAGCCGTCGGCAACAACTGCCGACGGGAGTCTATATCGTTTGGATTGGCGATACCGTCCGTAAGGTGGTGGTGGGAGACTAGAAAATAATGAGCTTGATGGACGCGAATATATATTTAGATTTGAGCTATTGTAGAGTTATTGGTTATAGCGACGGTGTAGCCCTGTAAGGGCGTAACAAAATAGCCCAGGGTTTTAGCCCTGGGTATAAGTAAGTTAGATATATTCTTTAAGTCCTGTAAGGACGCAACAAGAAACTCGGTATATCTTGTAACGTCCTTACAGGACTTAAAGAAAAGAGGTTGAAACTTAAACCCCAGGTTGAAACCTGGGGCTAGTTTGTTACCAGGCTTACAGCCTTCAAGACAAGGATACTAATAGGTTCATTTCTGAAAAGATTTGAAACATAAATCTTTATCCTTGCTTATCCTGTAATTCGCGCATTACTTCATCTACGGCATAGAGGTCGCCGTAGAGATAAAGTCCGGTATCCGGATTATGGAAACGTTGGCAGGTATTGCTTTCGTAGAAGATGTCGAAAGCCGTTTCAGGAGATACATTCAGCCGTTCCGAAAGGCGAACGGCGATGCAACCTATGCGCTGCTATAGTATAATGTCTTTTATGATATTGTTGTCATTCATAGTTTGTTCTCCTTTTGAGTATCTGTGTCGATCAATGATTCGGTAGCTTGGCTTCCCAATTGTCAAGACATTCCAGTATATTTTCGGTAATGTTTTCCCTGCTTTCGGTATGGATGGTGTCATAGTGCCGGAGAATATATTTGTTTATCAATCCGACCCGTTTCATTCGCTGATACATTTCCTTATATGAACAACCGGCCTGTTTTACAGCCGCTTCTACACAGGAAGCGGCGAAGCCCATGCGAATTTCTATGTCACTCAGTTCCAGTAATCGTTCCATTTGATTTCCCTTTCTGTATATTCTTACTCCACTATCCACTGCTCGATATTCCTTATTTCATTGCTGAAGTTAACTCCGATCTTGAATAGCTTGCGGGGATCGGCAGCGAATGGTAACGCATACTTCTTTTCGTCGATCTGGCAGAGGGCTTCTTCGGCGGTGCCGTCCAGCTTGAACTCCATCACATATATATATTGGTCGGTTTGCAGCACCAAGTCGATGCGGCCTTGCGAAGTGTGATACTCTGCCTTTACATAGAAACCGATCAGTTTGAAGACGATGAAAAGTACATTCTGGTAATGCAGTTCCAGGTCGCGCACCAGTTCGTAGGGTGTATCGGTAAAGAAGCTTTGTAGGCGGCGGAAAAAGGAGTCGTAGTCGCCGCTTTCCACTTCGCGGATGAACTTTTGGATCTCAAATGGAGATTCAACCGCGCCTTTGTTAGTATAAAAAGGAAGCAGATACCGGATGAAACCTTCTTCTACTTCTCGGTTGGGAAAGCCCAGGCGATAAGAGCCAAAACGTGGGTCATATCCTTTTATTGTTAGGTAGCCACTCTGGTAAATCACCGGTATAGGATTGGTAGAGTCGGCATCGACGCTGTTGAGCACATCGGCATTGGTTTCTTCATGCGCCATGCGTTCGAGGTTGTAATGGTGCTTTTTCAGCAACTTCACCAGATAGGTAGGCGTGCCAGTTTCAAACCAGTAGCTACCGATTTCTTTCCGTTTGAATGCAATGAGCAGGCTGAATGGGTTGTATATGCCGACAGAGTTATGTGTAAAATGATAACCGTCGTAATATTCTTTCAGTTTGTCGCAGATGACTTCGTAGGTAACTCCCTGTGCTCGGGCGAACTCATAAAGCTCGGTTTCCAGGTTCTCGTGGATTTCCCGGTCGCTGATGCCGCATATTTCGTCATATTCATTCCACATCGAGATGTCGTCCAGGTTGTTCAGGTCGCTGAATACGCTTACTTTACCGAATTTCGTCACTCCTGTGAGCATGGCAAATTTGATGTAGCCGTCCATCGTTTTCAGTGCCCCATAGAATGGTTTCAGGGTGTTTCGGAATTGCTGTTGCAATTCTTCATTGCCGATGACTTGCAGCATCGGTTTGTCGTATTCGTCTACCAGAATGACTACGCGCTGCCCCGTCTGTTCGCATGCGCGCTGGATGATACCGGCAAAACGTAAGGAAAGCGAACGTTCGGACGGATCGGCGCCATAGAGCTTTTCCCACCCGGACAACGATTTATGGAGTATGTTTTCCAGACTTTCAGGATTGTCGTATTTCTCGATGTTAAGGTCGATATGCAATATGGGATGTTTCACCCAGTCTTTCTCCAGCTTTTCCATAGCCAGCCCTTCGAATAGTTCCTTTTTCCCTTGGAAATAGGCTTCGAGGGTCGAGATCAGCAAACTTTTACCGAAGCGGCGCGGACGGCTGAGGAAGTAGTATCTGCCACTTTGTACCAATTGATAAATCAATGCTGTTTTATCAATATATAAGTATCCGTCCTTGCGAAGACTTTCAAAGTTCTGTATTCCGATAGGATATTTCTTGCTCATAATCGAATGACTGTTAGAATTCTAATTTCACAAAGATACATCTTTCCAGTTTAGAACCCCAATGCCGATAGGCTTTTTTGATATTGTGTAACCCGATAAGTTCTCTGTTTATCACATAAAGAAAAAAGGTTGTATCACTCGTGACTTTGATACAACCTTCTTTCTTTATGTTCTGAATCTTATTTCTTTACTGTCTGCAACATGACCTTTACCGCTTCTTCCAGTTGACGGTCTTCGCCTTTCAGCTGCGATTCGGGGGTGTTGTAGATTTCGATATCCGGTTCCAGTTCATGGTTTTCCAGATAATTGCCCTGCATATCCTAAACGCCGACTTGCGGAATGCCGAATACGATTGTCGGGTCGATCTGTGTTTCCCATCAAACGGCAGTCATGGTTCCCGGTACGGGGGCTCCGATCAGTTTGCCGATACCCAGTGTCTTGTACACTCAAGGGAAGCCGTGCGCATTCGAGTAGTTGTCTTCGCAAATCAGTACGCATGACGGTTTCAGCCATTTGTTATATGGGTCGCTGCCGATATACTGTCCGCGTGGCATGAAGCGCTGGTATTCTTTGCCGCTTAGCAAGGTGGCCAGGTCGTCGTGCAACCAGCCGCCGCCGTTGTGACGGGTATCGACGATCACCGCTTCTTTATTGCGGCAACGTCCCAGCAGTTCAGAATAGACTTCGCGGAAGCTTTCGCTGTTCATGCCTTTCACATGTACATAACCGATCTTGCCGCCTGAGAGTTCGTCCACTTTCTTACGGCAATTCTCTACCCAGCGTTTATAGAGCAGGTTGAACTGTTCGCCGTAGGAGATCGGTTTCACCTGTTCCTCGAAACGTTCTTTGGTTGCCGGATTGTAGACGGATAACAGTACTTTCTTGCCGGCTTTACCGCTCAGTAACGGATAATAATCTTCACCGCTCTTGATCGCCTTTTCGTTGATCTTTTCGATGATGCAGCCCGGTTTGATCTTCGTGTCGGCCAGTGTCAGCGGGCCTTTGGCGATGATCTCGGCAATCTTCAAACCGTCGCCGGTATAGCTGTTGTCGTAGAAAGCACCCAGGCTGGCTGTCGCCAGTGAGGTTGAAGACGGGCGGAAACGTGCTCCCGTATGCGACCCGTTCAGTTCGCCCAGCAGTTCGGACAACATTTCCTGGAAATCGTAATTGTTGTTGATATGCGGCAGGAAGCGGGCGTATGCTGTTTTATATCCTGCCCAGTCGATACCATGAATCGTAGGATCGTAGAATTTATCGTCTACCTGGCGCCAGATATGGTTGAAGATGTAATCGCGCTCCTGTGGCGGACGGTAAGAGAATTCGGCCTTAAACGGAATGTCTTTTGTCTTGCTGTCCTTTACCTCTACTTTTTTCAGTTGACCGCCGGATACCAGGAACAGGTTCTCGCCTTTCTTGTCGGCAAACATTCTGCCGCCGCCTACGCCTTTGATCAGTAGCTTGGTCGTGTTTTCCTTGAAATCGCGTTCCCAGAGGTCGTAACCGCTTTCGAAGGATGCACAGTAATAAAGTTTGTCGCCTTTGGGTGTCAGTACGGCGTCTCCCAGGTTCGACGAGTTGATGGTCAGGCGGATGATGCGGTCTTTACGGTTTTCCAGATCGAACTTCAAAGGATCGACAGGTTTGTCCTTATCGTCCTTCTTGTCTTTGTCATCTTTCTTTTTATTGTCTTTAGACTCTTTCTTGTCGTCTTTTTTTATCTTCGTCCTTATCTTTCTCTTCATCTTCAACCAGGGCAAGTTCTTCCTTGCTCAGACGGAATTTGTCGTAGGCTTCGGCGTCGAAGAACATGATGTAGGTGTCATCCTGTGCACCCCAGCTACCATGACTGCGATAGCCGGCGCGGTCGGACGACCAGATCATGGCTTTGCCGTCGAGAACCCATTTGGGGTTGCCGTCGGAGTAGCCGCTTTCCGTTAGGTTGGTTACATCTCCGCTGCCGTCGGCTTTTACTAGGGCGATGTCTTTGTTGTTCCATCCGCCGATAGCGATGTATTCCACCAGGAACCATTTGCTGTCGGGTGACCATTGATAGGTCTGGTCGCCGTCAGAATATGAATAGTTGTATTTGCCATCCAAAACGGTGTGTACCTGTTTGCTTTTCAGGTTGATCACGCGCAGCGTCGTACGGTCTTCCAGGAATGCCACCTCTTTACCGTCGGGCGAGTAAGCCGGTTGGAACGAAGTCTTTTCGGAAACGACCAATGGTTCTTCTTTTATCTCCTGTGCATAAGTGGAATACTTATCGTCCTTGCGAACCAGACTACTCTGATAGATACCCCATGTCGCGCCACGTTCGGCAGAGTAAACCAATGAACGACCGTCGGGACTGAAATCGATATTGCGCTCCTGCTGCGGCGTGTCGGTGATCTGGCGGGTTGTCTCGAACTCAACGGAAGTGACATACACGTCACCTCTTACGATAAACGTCACTTCTTTCCCGTTCGGAGAGACGGCGATGCTGGTTGCTCCGTTCGATATCAGGCGATGGATCAGGTCGTTCTCCGTCTGGTCGGATACGATGCTAACCTTTACCTTTGCCGGCTGTCCGCCTTCTTTCACCGTATAAATTTCTCCATCGTAGCCGTAGCAAAGTGTTCCTTTATTATCGGATGTCAAGAAGCGGACGGGATGGGTCGTATGGTTTGTTATTTGCTGGCTGTTCTTACCGGTCAGGTCGTTTTTGAAGATATTGAAGCTGCCTTTTTCTTCACTCAGGTAGTAAAAAGCATTTCCGTCGGGTGTCCATACCGGATTGCGGTCTTCCCCTTTAAAAGAAGTGATCTTTTTAAATGTACGGTCGTTGCCCAACGAGCACAACCAGATATCGCGGGTGATAGACGACTGGTGATGCTTGCGCCAGGGATCTTCGTGTCCTTTGAAATCGTTATACAGCACTTGCTTTCCGTCTTTGCTGAATGCCAGGTTTTCCATGGCAAGCGAAGAAAACAGAGTGGGACGTCCGCCATTCGTGCCGATCTGGTATATCTGTGCAAACAGGGCGGAAGGAAATTGGCTGTCCTTTACGTCTTGCTGGATAGAAGCGGAATGGAGTATATGCGTATTGTCGTTGAATGCCACCGGATATTCGTTGGCCGAATGCGTGGTCAACTGTGTCGGTGCGCCACCTTCTTTATTCATAAGGAAGACATCAAAATTCCCGTTGCGGTCGGAAGCAAAGGCGATCTGCTTTCCGTCGGGCGACCAGACAGGGCGTGTGTCGTGTGCCGGATGGGTTGTCAACTGGGTAGCTTTACCGCCGGAAGCCGGTACCGTATAAATATCACCTTTATAAGTGAAAGCGATTGTTTCTCCACCCGGAGAAATTGCAGGATAACGCATCCATAGCGGATCATTATCAGCCAGCACGTTTACTGAGAAAAAGAGTGCTAATGTAAGGATAAACAGCTGTTTCATGCTTTAGGTTTTTATTGGGTAAAGATAGAGGATTTAATAATAAAAGAAAGACTTATTGCCCTAATTC
>JAJPZM010000415.1 GCA_021204335.1 Parabacteroides sp.
AATGAATTGGCCGCATAACAAAAAAGAAGGCATCCTTTTAGGACACCTTCTTTAGTTTTATAAATAGTATAGATTAGTATCTTTTCTTGCGTGCATTGCGATCTGATGTTTCGCGTCTCCAAGGTTTCTCGCTGTTGCGACGGTCGGTAGTGCTACCGCTGAAACCGCCTTCGCGTTTGCCTTTGTAGCCGCCTTTATATCCGCCTCTGCCGGAACCGCCGCCACCGCGGTTGAATCCGCCGCGACTGCCGCCTCTGCTACCACCGCCTTCGCCTTTTCCCTGAGCCGGCTCGACCGAGATACGGCGTCCGTCCACTTCAAAGCCGTTCATGCTATCCATTACGCGCTGTGCTTCACCTTCTTCTACCTCGAAGAATGAGAAGTTGTCGCGCAGGTCGATCTTGCCGATACGCACTTTACCCGGAACGCATTTGTTGACCAATTCGATCAATTGGTTCGGGAACAGGCCGTCGGCTTTACCGAAATTAAGGAAGAAACGGGAATAACCTTCTTCCGCATTGTGTGAACGGCGTTCGCCACTGCGTTCGGAACGGTCGCTGCGAGCGGAACGTTCGTCTACTTCCTGTATTTCGTCAGCATCTTTATAATAGTCGATCATACGGTTGAATTCGAGAGAAACAACACGTTTGATGATGTCTTCCTTGTCCAGCCATTCCAGTTTGCGATAGATCTGCGGCATCAGGGTGGCGATTTCTTCTTCGTTCACCTTTACCTTCTCAATCTGGTCGACCAGGTTGAAAAGCTGTTTTTCACAGATATCGTGTCCGCTCGGCATGACGCCCTTCTCGAATTTCTTCTTGATGATATTCTCGATCAGGCGGATCTTTCCTTTTTCCTTTACGTGGCAGATAGAGATAGAGATACCTGTCTTGCCGGCACGTCCGGTACGTCCGCGACGGTGCGTGTACGACTCTACTTCGTCGGGCAAACCGTAGTTGATTACGTGTGTCAGATCATCCACGTCCAGTCCGCGGGTAGCCACGTCGGTAGCAACCAGCAGTTGGATGTTCTTTACGCGGAACTTCTGCATGATGTAATCGCGCTGAGCCTGGCTCAGTTCACCATGCAGCGAGTCGGCGTTGTAACCGTCCTGTATCAGTTTGTCGGCAATTTCCTGCGTTTCCTTACGGGTACGGCAGAAAACGATACCGTAAATATTCGGATAAAAGTCGGCTATACGTTTCAGTGCAAGATATTTGTCTCTTGCCTGCACCATATAGTAGATATCCTTGATATTCTTGTTTCCTTCGTTCTTGTTCCCGATAACGATTTCTTTCGGATTCTTCATGTACTTCTTCATGATGCTGGCAATGCCCTGCGGCATGGTAGCGGAGAAAAGTAACATGTTGCGTGCCGGCGGCACTTCGGCGAGGATGGCATTGATACTGTCGGTAAATCCCATGTTCAGCATCTCGTCTGCCTCATCCATGATCACGTTCCTGATCGTTCCCAGATCAACTGTCTCGCGGTTCATCAGGTCCAGCAAGCGTCCCGGAGTCGCAACGACTACGTGTACGCCACGCTTCAATGTCTTGATCTGACTCTCGATGCTCGATCCGCCGTACACCGGCAACACTTTCAGGTTGTCGATATATTTGGAATAGTCATTCAAGTCGTCGGCAATTTGCAGACAAAGTTCCCTGGTAGGACAAAGTATAAGTGCTTAAGGCTGATATCTTGTCACGTCGATCTTCTGCAGGATGGGCAGGCCGAATGCGGCTGTTTTGCCTGTTCCCGTTTGTGCTAATGCAATTACGTCGTTGTCTTCTCCCAGCAAGAAAGGAATCACTTCTTCCTGTACCGGCATGGGCGATTCGTAACCCATTTCTTGAATTGCCTTTAGTATTGGTGCGGCAACTCCTAATTCTTCAAATGTTTTCAAAATGCGATATATGTATATATAATAAATTCAGAGCGTACAAAAGTACATAAATAATTCGGATTCACGTCAGTATAACAGGATATCTTTTAATTTGTTCTGTTTCTTTTCGGTCAGATGCAGTCCTTTCGACAGATATTTGTCTACCGAACCGTAATCTTTCCTGATACGTTTCATGACCAGGTCGATCAGTCCTTCATTAACAGTCACAAGCGCGGTGATAGTTTCCTGCG
Organism: Parabacteroides sp.; assembly: GCA_021204335.1. Taxonomy (GTDB): domain Bacteria; phylum Bacteroidota; class Bacteroidia; order Bacteroidales; family Tannerellaceae; genus Parabacteroides. Next base: position 2,134 of record JAJPZM010000415.1, read on the forward strand.
CGTTCGTGTTCAGGTCGCGTGCCAGACCGGCAAGATGCACGATGTTGATATTTTCGTTGGAAAGCAGATAGTCTCTTGTTACCGTTTCTTCCGGCATTCCTAATGCGTACAGCAACATTGCCGTCAGATAACCTGTCCGGTCTTTCCCCATCGAGCAGTTAATCAGTATCGGATAATTATCTTCATCGAGGAATACCTCCAACGCTTTTGCATATTGTTCGCTGTAATCGGTGACATATTGAAGATAGGTATCCTGCATAAACAAAATACCGTCGCCCTTACGCATGCGGTCTTCCTTAATGCGGGTAACCACATTATCTATATTCTTAATAGGAATAGGGATATGCACGATATTGGCATTCGTATAACGCAGCGGGGAAGTTGCCACTTCGTCATTACCGCGCAGGTCGATAATTGTTTTTATATGCAGGTTGTCGAGACGGATAGAATCCCATTCGCTCAACGAACTGAGTTGTCCGGAGCGGTAGACTTTCCCCCAACGGGTCATCTTATGCGTGTGGGTATTTTCGTATCCGCCGATCTCGCGCACATTCTGTATGCTGTCCATCCCAATAATACGGGCGCCGATCGTTTTGAAGTATTTGTCGTTGAAAGAGAGAAGAAAATACTTACGCGACATATTGTCGTTGGTTATATAGGTCGTAACGCCGTCCTTAATATTGGCGTATCCTACGGGAATAGACTTGTTGAATGTTTCAGGGTCATCGGACACATACATTTTGAGTACTCCTTCGATTTGCGGTTCCGTCTCCCATTTCAGAATGTAATTTCCTATATCATCGCGCAGACAAAGCGCCCGTATTTCAGGATTGTTCGAAGAACAACCCGCCAACAGCGTTACACAAGTAAACAGAGAAAAAATCCTTATTAACATCATCTTCCTGGCATACATATACGACAAAGATAATAAATCCTCTTTTTTGTAGTATCGTAGTTAATGATATTTAAGACTACTTGCCGTATGATCCGGCAAAGTCTTTAGAAATGTAATTGTCGTAACTTTGGCATACTTCCGTAGCCAGGTCGATGCCGCAACGAATGACCTTTCCCCACATTTCCTTGCTTAAAGATTGCAATTCATGATAGCCTATGCCATATTTCAATAAACCGTAAATAATGCCGGCATTGAAATTATCTCCCGAACCGATTGTACTGACAGGGCGGATCGAAGGTGTGTCGAAATGCTCTTTCAGCTTGCCGGTGTAAAGATTGACTCCGTCTGCTCCATGGGTCGTGATGAAGCGGTCGCAATAAAATTTGATATGGTCTTCGTAGACACGTCCGGAGTCGGCTTGCTTGAATATATTTATAAAATCTTCGTCCGAACCACGCACGATGTCGGCATATTCCAGATTTTCCAGGATCGTAGGTGCCAGGTAGATTGCTTCGTGTGCATGCGCATTCCGGAAATTCGGATCGTAATAGATGATCGCTTTCCGCTCTTTGGCATAGTCAAGGAATTCGACCATCCGTTCCCGCAATACAGGATTTAGCGAATAATAGGAACCGAAAATAAATATATCGTCTTCGTTAATCACCGGCAGGGGAACTTCCAACCGCTGTTTGGGATAATCTTTGTAGAAAATATAATCGGCATTGTTGTCATTATCGAGGAAAGCCAACGATATCGGACTTTTACCATCGGGGAAACGGTCTACGAATTCGGTAGAAATATGGTTATCTTCCATAAATTTACGGATGATATCCCCTACGCGGTCGTTGCCGACCTCGCTGATGAAAGAGACCGGAACGCCCAAGCGCTCTAACGTTACTAATCCATTGAATACAGAACCTCCCGGAACAGCCGTATGCGGCTGATCATTTTTAAAGATAACGTCGAGAATGGTTTCTCCGATACCAATTACTTTTCTCATATCATAATGGTTTTTAACCTATCCATGCTTACTCTGTTCGCGGCTTTTCGAACCCAGATAACCGCCATGATGCCTCTTGGCATAATCTTTATTGCTGAAATTAATCCTTTTCATCGTGCCGACTACCAGAATATCGCCTATTACGGTCATGACCGTAGTCGAAGTGGTAGGCGTAAGCCCAAGCGGGCAGACTTCGGCGGGTGCTCCGGTCAGCAGGCAAACATTTGCATCTTTAGCCAACGGGCTGTCCGGATTGCTTGTGATAACTATAAATTTCATATCAGGCACCAGGCCGCAGGTAAGCTCTACCAGTTCTACCAGTTCGCGTGTCTTGCCGGAGTTTGATATCAGCAGCATAATATCGTTGTCGCGTACGATACCCAGGTCGCCATGCTGCGCTTCACTGGGGTGAAGGAAAAAGGCCGGCGTGCCGGTCGAGCTGAAAGTGGTAGCGATATTCATTGCAATTTGCCCGGCTTTTCCCATTCCGCTGGTAATTAATTTACCTCCCAGTTCGTGTACATACTTAACAATGAGGGTTACTGCTTCTTCATAACCGGAAGTTACCGGAATATTCAGTACTGCTTCGGCTTCCTGTTGCAGGATGCAGGCGATCGCTTCGTTTGACATAGCTGTTTTATTCGTTATTACGTTTTATAGTTTGCAAAAATACGATTTAAATTGTTAGGTCGCTGTATATGCTCCTTGTTTTTATAAACGAAGCCGTTACTCGCCGCCTTATTCATGTTAAAAGTCCTAATCTTAACCATAAAGGAATGATGTAACAAATTAATTGTGTAAATTTGCCGACCTAATTGAAAAGAACCAATGGGCGTAGTAATTAAAGAAGTTACCAGCAAAAAAGAACTGAAGAAATTCGTCAAGTTCAATATCGATTTATATAAAGGCAATCCATATCATGTTCCGGGATTGATCGAAGAGGAGATGGTTACACTGGATAAGAAAAAGAATCCGGCATTCGAATTTTGCGATGCCATCTACTTTCTCGCTTATAAAGATGGAAAAATTGCCGGCCGTATTGCCGGTATGATCAACCGCAAGAGCAATGAAGTCTGGAACCAGCAACGTGCACGCTTCGGGTTCCTCGATTTTATCGATGATACCGAAGTAGTAAATGCGTTGTTTGAAGCCGTTGAGAAATGGGCGGCCAAACAAGGCATGAAGGAGATACATGGGCCGATAGGATTCACTGATATGGACCATGAAGGAATGCTGATCGAAGGTTTCGACCAACTCGGCACGATGGCGGCGATCTACAACTATCCGTACTATCCGCAACACATGGAACGTATGGGATACAGTAAAGATCAGGACTGGCACGAGTTTAAAATATATATCCCCGAAGGCATCCCTGAAAAACATCAGCGCATCGGAGAAATCGTGAAAAAGAAGTACGGCCTGAAAACCATGAAATTTAAAAAGACGAAGGAGATATGGCCGTACGCACAGAAGATATTTGAGACACTGAATGAAGCTTATGCACCATTATATGGCTTTGCCCCGCTGACGCAAAAGCAGATCGACTATTATGTGAAGATGTATATTCCCATGATCCGCTTGGATTTGGTGACCCTTATCATCCGGGAAGAAGACGATACCGTAGTAGGTTTCGGCATCTCACTGCCCAGCCTCTCGAAGGCCATGCAAAAGGCAAAAGGCCATTTATTTCCTTTCGGCTGGATACATCTGCTGAAAGCATTGAAGACAAAGCCTAAAGTGATCGACCTGTATCTGACAGGCGTATTGCCCGAATACCAGAATAAAGGTGTTAACGCATTATTGTTCAACGACCTTATCCCCGTATATATCGGGCTGGGTGTCGAATATGCAGAGAGTAATCCGGAGTTGGCAAGCAACAATGCCGTGCAAGCCCAATGGGATTATTTCAAGTGCGAGCATCATAAGACTAGACGAGCTTTTATTAAAAAATTAAAATAAAGATTTTCTATGGAAGAACTGAATTCAACAATGCAACAACCGACAGCGTATAACGATGACGATATCAAAACGCTGGATTGGATGGAACATATCCGCCGGCGCCCAGGTATGTATATTGGTAAATTGGGAGATGGAAGCTATGCGGATGATGGTATCTATGTATTGCTGAAAGAGGTACTCGACAACTCCATTGATGAATATATGATGGGGTATGGCAAAACCATAGAAGTAACCGTGGAAAAAGGAACCGTCTCTGTCAGGGACTACGGCCGCGGTGTACCTCTGGGAAAAGTGGTTGATGTCTCCAGTAAAATGAATACTGGTGCGAAGTACGACAGCAAGGCATTCAAGAAATCTGTCGGCTTGAACGGTGTCGGTATCAAAGCCGTCAACGCCTTGAGCAGTTATTTCCTCATTACCAGCTACCGCGACGGGGAATGCAAACGGGTGGAATACAGCAAAGCGATCATCACCGAAGAATCGGATATCCAACCGACCGATGAAGCAAACGGAACAGCCATTTACTTTATCCCCGACAAAGAAATATTCAAAGACTACCAATACAAGGACGAGTTCATCGAAAGCCTGTTGAAGAATTATGTATTCCTCAATTCGGGGCTGACTATCCTGTTCAACGGTAAGAAATTCTACTCACGCAACGGGCTGGTCGACCTGTTGAATGAAAACATGACAACCGACCCGTTATATCCGATTATCCATCTGACGGGAGAAGATATAGAAGTCGTTATCACCCATAGTAACCAATATGGCGAAGAATATTATTCGTTTGTAAACGGGCAGTTCACTACGCAGGGCGGAACCCATCTGTCTGCTTTCAAGGAAACGCTGGGACGTGTTATCAAGGAATACTACAACAAGAACTTCGAATATTCGGACATCCGCGCCGGTATCGTTGCCGCCATCAGTATCAAGGTGGAAGAGCCGGTATTCGAGAGCCAGACAAAAACGAAACTGGGTTCGAAAGACATTGGCCCCGAAGGTCCTACTGTAGCCAAATTCGTTGGCGACTTTATCAAGAAGGAGCTTGACAACTACCTGCATAAGAATGTAGATACTTCGGAAGCCCTGCTCCGCAAAATTCTCGAATCGGAAAAAGAGCGCAAAGCCATAGCCGGTGTAACCAAACTTGCCCGCGAACGGGCCAAGAAGGCGAACCTGCATAACAAGAAACTGCGCGACTGCCGTATCCATCTGAACGACGCCAAGGGCGACAATACGGAAGAAAGCTGTATCTTTATCACCGAGGGTGACTCGGCCAGCGGATCGATCACCAAGAGCCGCGACCCGAACTATCAGGCGGTATTCAGCTTGCGAGGCAAGCCCCTCAACAGCTACGGACTGACCAAGAAGATCGTTTACGAAAACGAAGAATTCAACCTGCTGCAGGCTGCGCTCAACATCGAAGACGGTCTCGACGGGTTAAGATATAACAAAGTGATTATCGCAACCGATGCCGATGTCGACGGAATGCACATCCGCCTGTTGCTGATTACTTTCTTCCTGCAATTTTTCCCCGACCTGATTAAACGAAACCATGTATATATCCTGCAGACACCATTGTTCCGTGTTCGCAACAAACAAAAAACTTACTATTGTTACAGCGAAGAAGAACGGCTGACAGCTATACAGGCAGTAGGCAAAAACCCGGAAATCACCCGATTCAAAGGGTTGGGAGAAATCTCGCCGGACGAGTTCCGCCACTTTATCGGCAAGGATATACGCCTCGACCCGGTAACCATGAAAAAGGAAGACCTGGTAAAAGAGATGCTCGAATTCTATATGGGTAAAAACACCATGGAAAGACAGAACTTTATCATTGATAATCTGGTTATTGAAGAAGACGTGGTAATTTGATAATTCATAATTGACAATTAATAATGAATAATGAAAGGATAGCACTTTTCCCCGGTACATTCGACCCGT
>JAJPZM010000129.1 GCA_021204335.1 Parabacteroides sp.
AACTCTATACAATTCTTAATTTTTGATATGTTTGGACATAGTCGGCCAGGCTCCGCTATGTTTTAACTTTCCTTTCGTGAATATAAATTCAACGATAAAACCTATTTAAACACATCTGAGAGGCAAAAGTGGTTGGTTTACTCATCTAAATGACGACTATTCCCCTTAAATCATTGCTCTAAAAAGGATAGTCAAACTTATTTCATAAATAAGCTATTTCTTATTTCATAAATAAGTTGAACAGCTTAAAAACACTAGTATGAATAAATATCAACAAATGAATGCACTATGAGAAGCCTGTTTTTATTAAGCCTCCTCTGTCTGTCCCCTTTTTATTTGTTAGCCCAAGAAGATTTGGGCAAAGAGAAAGGTTCGGTGATTGGAATTAAAACCAATCTTCCTTATTGGGGTACAGCTACATTTAATGCCGGTGTCGAAGTACGTTTGGCACGCAAATGGTCTCTTGAAGCTGAAGTCGGTTTGAATCCGTTCGACGGAAAGAACGACGACGGCAGCTATGGCAAGTCCCTCAAACACTTGCGTGTTCATCCCGAACTGCGCTATTGGTTTTGCGAAACGTTCCATAAACATTTTATCGGTCTGCATGTCCCTTACCTATTATATAATGTATCGGACATTAAGTTGTTGGGAACCGAAAACGAACGTCACCAGGGTTGGGGTACCGGCGCGGGTATCAGCTACGGTTACTCCTGGCTGCTCTCGAAGCACTGGAACCTGGAGGCGACCGTCGGTGTCGGTTATCTCTACCTCGAATCGGAGAAATATCCTTGTGCGAACTGCGGCAGCAAGATCGAGACGGTCAAGAAACACTATTTCGGTCCGACTCAGGCAGCCGTCAGTTTGATTTATCAATTCTAATTTGTTTGCCTTATGAAGAAAAGACATTATATAGTTACTGTTTTTGCTGCATTGGTATTAGGACAGATGAATGCCGATGCACAAGAAATCCGGATCAAAGACAGGATTGTAGAGAAATCCGGAAGTTCGCTGGTAGTCGGTATGACATTCGATTTCAGCGAGATCGAAGTACCCTCCAATCGCAGTATTGTTTGTACGCCGGTAATCGTTCGCGACGACAGTATCCGTCCGCTACCCCCCCCCGGTAATCGTCAACGGTCGCAACCGGCATATTCTGTATGAGCGTACCGGTCGCAACTTTGTGGAAAATCAGGAGTACGAGCTGCGTCGTACCAATGGAAAAGCACAGGTATTCGATTACCAGGTTCGCACCGATTTCGCCAAATGGATGGAAAAATCGGAAGTTGCTCTCATTACCGACGAATGCGGATGCGGATGGGATTCACTGCAAAGCACCCACTCGCCCCTGTTTGCCATTAACCTTGCTGAACCTATTGTTTTAAAGCCCTACCTTACTTACCAAACGCCAAAAGTGGAAACTGTGAAGGCGCGTGCCAAAGCAGGCAGCGCTTTCCTCGACTTCCCGGTTAACAAGGTAACGATTTACCCCGATTATCGTAACAACCCGCAGGAGCTGAAGGCAATACGCGAGACGGTCGAGTCAGTGCGCAACGACAAATATGCTACTATCACCGAAGTGTATATCAAAGGTTACGCTTCATCCGAAGGCGGTTATCAGAACAACGCTTATCTGGCTGAAAACCGTGCCAAGGCTTTGCGCGACTACGTGAAAGGACTCTACCACTTCGATCAGGCAACCTTTACGGTCGACTTCGAACCGGAAGACTGGGCGGGGCTGGAAAAACGGTTGGAAGCGATGAACCTGGAAGATAAGGACGAACTCCTCGCTATCATCCGCGCCGACGAACCCGCGGATTTGGACAAAAAAAAGAGTGGAAGCTCAAAATCTTGAACGGCGGCGCATCTTACAAAATACTGTTGCGCGACGTATATCCCGCCCTTCGCCATTCGGACTACGCGGTGAAATACACCATCCGCAACTTCACCGTTGAAGAGGCAAAAGAATTGCTTTACACCGACCCGAAGCAGCTGAGCCTGAACGAAATGTTCCAGGTGGCGCAGACCTACGAGCCGGGCAGCCGGCAGTTCGGCGAAGTATTTGAAATTGCCGTCCGCATGTATCCCGACGACCTCGTATCGAACCTGAATGCCGCCAACACCGCCATCCAGAACGGACAGTTGGCACAAGCGAAGCGTTATCTGGCAAAAGCCGGCAATTCTCCGGAGAAACAGCTGGCGGAAGCAGCCGTTGCCATGTTGGAAGGCGACCTCGACCGGGCGGAACAGCTGCTGACTCCCTTGAAAGACAATGCCGAAGTAGCGGAAGCTGTAGCAGGCAACCTGGAACAGATACGGTTGAAAAGATAAGAATAACAACAAAGAAAGCGATATAACGATGAACCGATATAAAACAAAAGAAACCCTCATCGCCCTGGCTCTGCTGCTTCTGCCTGCCTGCTCGGACGAAATATGTCTCGACACCGGTCGCGAAACGGGAGGCACAGATTTTGAGACCTATATGAAGCTCTCCGTCAGCTGCCCCCAACCGGGTAGCGGCGGTGTGCAGACCCGCTCGAACCCCACCGGCGGCGAGAACGGCGACGGACACGAGCCGGGACAGGATTATGAGACGCGCATCGACGACCTGATGTTGCTTTTCTACCAGGGAAGTAACAAAGCGAACTTGCCCGCCTCGACACCGATTGATAAGATTATGTACTTCAGTCGTGCCGACTTTGACGCGGAAGCCAACCAACTGAATCCCTTCAAGGTAGGTCTGCCCGGCGGTGACTACGACATCCTGGTCATTACCAACACCGGCGATCTGCGCCCGCAATTACAGGACAGGACCCTCGGCGGCATCCGCGACTACCTGTAACGGCAGGCATGGACGGAGAAGGGCGGCAAGTATTCTCGCTTCGTCATGTCTTCCAACGGACATACCGCCGACCGCGTCACGCTTTGCGGCGAGAATACGTTAGGTAACCCTGCCTGCGTCACCGTCGAAGTGGAACGGCATGCGGCACGTATCGACTATCAGACCGTCGGCGATTATTACGATGTGACGGACAGAACTTTCGGCAAGGCACGTGTGGAAATCACCGGTGCAATGTTGATCAATAACCTCAACGCCGGTTCCTATATGCTGAAACGGGTACTGGCAGCCGACCCGTCGACAGGCGAGTACGGCAATGCTTCGACTATCGAATACCTCGGTTTGGAGTTGCCCGAGTTTGGCGACCACCAGATTAACTACGTGATTGACCCCTGGAGCTACCTCAAGACAACGGGCAATGTCAACAAAAAGGTCTTCAACCCGGATGTACCGGGCAGTGGCAGTCGTCCGCTCCGCGACCTCTACGAAAACTACCTGACCGCCTACGGCACTTCGACTGCCAACTGGAAATTCCCTGCCGGTCTGGGCGAACGCATCGGCGACTGGTATCGGGTAGGTTACACGTTGGAGAACACCGTATCGAAGGTAAATCAAAGCAAATATATGAATACCGGAGTTGTATTTAAGGCCCGCTACGTACCGGAAAAGTGGCATGCTTACGATTTTGATTCGGGAAAGACCGTCGAAACGAATCAGGCAACCGGGAAGCCATTCACTTTCTTCTTGTTGGGCGGAAAACTATACAGCTCGGTGGAAGCCGTCATGTTCGACTATGTGCCGGACGGTACCGACCTCTTCAATTACTCCTTCGCGGGCAAGACCTGGGCAGATGTACAGACGCTGGCGGGACGTATCAAAGATAACGACCCGGCAGGCTACAAGCATTTCTTGCAGACGCAGTCGGGTGGCAAAACCTTGTCTGCCACACTGACGACATCCGAAGCGAAGAGGCTCGACTGGAAGGAATACATGCAGTCGACGTTCGGTTATACGAACGAAAACGGTCGAATCACCGTCAACCGGAATGGCAAAGACACCCGCCGGTTGCTGGCACGCTACTACCTGCATACCTACGTGGACGGCGTTTGCTATTATCCCTACTGGATCCGTCATTCCAACAACAACGCCTGAGATAAAGGCATTATGGAATATGCCATCGTGCGCAACAATATTTATAAGCTGCGTATCAGCGATATTTATGGATTGGGAACGGATATTCCTTACGAGCCCCCGTTCGAGCCGGGAGAAGATTCGGATGAAGATCCGGATAAGCCGGTCGATCCCGAAGATCCTGAAGACCCCGAAGATCCTGAAGATCCGGACAGACCGGTCGATCCTGTGGAACCTGTAGATCCGTCGATAGATTTCAAGATTCAAATCCAGGTAATCGTTAAGCAATGGAGTATACATAATGAGATAGAAATTGACATGTAAAATCAACTAAACAAATTCTTAGCAATATGAATACGACACTATACCGGGGCCTTTGCCTCTTCCTTTTACTGCTGCTGGGCACAGCTTCGTGCGATTATATCCACGACGACCTGCCTGCCTGTAAACATACGCTTAGCTTCGTATATGAACACAATATGAAATTTGCCGACGCTTTCGCCCACGAAATGGAATGCCAGGCGACGGCAAAGAAGGTGCAACTTTATGTATATGACGAAGCCGGCACTTTCCTCTCTGCCCGCACCATCGAAGGTGAGGAGTTGAAAACTAACCGCATACAGCTCGACCTGGAACCCGGCACCTATCGTTTGCTCGCCTGGGCGGGACTGAACGAAACCGACTACGACTGGACGAAGCCGGAAAAAGATTCGCTGCTGAAAGACTTCCGCGTAGCAGTTAAGCACGACCGGCAGACCGTCGACCGCGAGTTGCTGGGACTGTTCCAGGGAGAAATGACGCTCGAAATACCCGAAGGCGGCGAAACGCATACCCACTTCCCGCTGGTGAAGAACACCAACAAACTGCGCTTCGTACTGATCGACACCCATAGCGGAACGGCTCTCGATGCATCCGACTTCTCCGTTTCGGTAACGACCACCAACAGCGACCTCTCGCACGACAATCAACCGATTGCCGATACACGCTTCACCTGGCTGCCCTACTACCAGGGTGTGAAAGAGGTGGCATCAGCCGATGGAACAACAAGCTACCCAGCCGTATGCGCCGAACTGAACACCCTGCGTTTGATAAACGACACTAAAGGGCATCTAAAACTACGTTATAGCAAGGAAGAAACACCGTTTTTCGATGTCGACCTGACCGATTTCCTCTGCCTGACGCAGATGGAGTCGCACAAGCTCTCGGCACAGGAATACCTCGACCGCCAAGACGAATACGTCGTTTTGATTTATCTGGACATCACCGGCGGCAAGGCACATTGCCTCGAAGTGATTGTCAACGATTGGGTAATACGTTTGGATGATACCAACCTGAAGGAGGAGTTGTAGGATGAAACGGATACATTATTTATATACGCTGGGCTTGCTGCTCGCCCTGACGACCGGCTTCGTCGCCTGTTCCGACGAAACGGCGGCAGGCGGCGAAACACCACGCCCGGTGACTGTCTCCCTCCAAATAGGGGCGGGGCAGGAGGCGTTGACGAAAGTAAAAGGAGACGACAATGCCGTCGATGGTGAATTTATGCACTCGCTGACCGTATTTGTCTGCAATGCAAACAACCAAATTGTGAAGAAGTTGGTGATAGAATCATTAGGTGATGCTGCCGACCATACATTTGACAACATTCAGTTATCTAAAGGGAACTATGCCTTCTATGCCTTTGCCAATTGCGAAAAGCTAAGTGAATTGGAGGATATATTGGCAAAGAATGTAGGCGATGATATGCCGAATGCTATAGTCGATAACAGCCTTGAAATAGCAAACCCTCATGATGGCATTGCTTTTCCGCCGACAGACGATAACTATATCCCGATGAGCGGGAAGGAAACGAAGAGTATCTCTTCCGATCAATCGGTTACTATTGAGATGATCCGTATGGTCAGCCGCATCCAAGTGACGGTGAATGATCTGCAAAGGGAAAGACCAGACATTGGGAATGATTTGACACTGTATGGCGTAGCCAAAAAAAGGTCAAACTATTTGGAGATGGAACAGGAGTTACAAGCGATGTGTTAGATATTTCGATTCCGTTTAAGGGATCAACTACCGAATCCGATTACCTCTATATCCCTGAATCATATAACAACCATACGTTTACCCTTACGGTGGATAACAAAGAGCGTACAGGTTTTACCTCTACTCATTTGGTGCGTAACCATATCTATCCGTTTGTTATCAATCTGAGGGATTATAAATTGGATATAACAGTCGAGTACGTGGCACCGCCGATTGGGGGAATTGTTGAACCTAAACCTGGAGAAACAATCAGTGGCGGTTACAACATCTCGATTGCAGAGGGAAGTATCTTTACGCTGAAAGCGGTGTTGAAGAAAGAAGAGACTGATATGGAATGTACATGGTCTATCGACGGCGATATTACAAACAATATCCCGATAGCTGAGTTAAAGCAACCTCTGACAAAGGATGCCATCCTAACCGGTTTCATCTCTGCCCAGCCGACAGATCGGGAAACTTCATTCACCTTGAAGGCAACGGACGCAGAAGGCAAAGAACATAACTTCGACTTAACAATCAGTGTCACGAACCTTAAAACCAAATCCACCCCGACGGGCAGCGACTTCCCAATGCTGACGTTGCCGCAGGTAGTAGGTATGTATTAATCTAAAAAAAACAGCGTATATGAAACGAATCCATAAAATAACACATTACAGTTTGCTCCTACTCGCCTTTCTCCTCGGGGGAAGTACGGTTGGGTATGGGCAGGAAAAAGGAAAAGAAACGGTCACATTTACAAGAGTAGAAGGTACTGATAATGAACTGAAAATTATCCGCCATAGGAACGGGATCGACCCATATAGAGATGAAGAGCGTATCATAGAATTATTAGGAGGAGAGGGTGTAGACCCAAAGAGAGTGGAAAGCATCCAAGCCATCTCATCCGCACATAAAACGAAATGGCATGAAAAGTGACGGATAGATGGGGGACGCGACGACACTTTCAATAATGATCAATATTATTTTGACCCTGTGAGTTCTACCGGTATTCACAATATCTCCCAAGTATCCCATACCTATGTCGATTCTATCTATTTTTATCCGGGTGAAGAGGTTCATTTGTATTTACCGACGATGATATTATCTCAAGATCCAGACCACCAGGCTAAAACAACGAATAGATATGTGCGTTGGTATAATTATAAAGATGGTTCAACTGATTTTGATGATGTGGATTTTGTTTTTTATAAAGAAAAACCTTTCCAAAGCGCAGTACAAGCCTATCAATATCGTAATGGATATGTGAGTTATAAAGAAAATGACATCTCTAACGATCAATTAACTCGAGCTACTTACAAATATAAAGGAGAAGCATCATCCAATCATTGGGATCTTATAGCTTGTAATATTTCTCCGTATGAGGATGCATATGATGATAGTGGGTCTACTACTACTAAAGGAGACCAGATAGCTATTGAACCGACCCTTACCCAACGGGTTATCTTTTATTTGAAATCCGTTTTTGCAGACAACGGTTTGATAAAGATGGCAGAAGAGGCAGAGGCTCAAGGACAGTATTTAAAAGAATTTACCATCTATTTCCCAACGGTGGAGCAGGCAAAGAAATTGGGAACACCTAAAAATGATGAAGAGAATAGTGGTAGTGATTGCGATACTCGCAATAATATATCACTATCCATGCAGGCTCAGAATTATTGCTTAGATAAGGATGAGCATGGTGGGTACGTTAACGGAAAGCATCTTATAGTAACTTTAGAGGACGGTGCTCCTAATGGACTTCAAATTTCACCTTATGCATATGCACACAAGGGAAATAAAAAAACATTTCCGCTTGCCTCATAAAGGAACAGGGTCTGTTCTTGGTGAAAATGATGTGGAAAATGAGAAAATGATTATCCGCATAATGTCCTATTATAAATTCTGGATTTGAAGTCGGAG
>JAJPZM010000384.1 GCA_021204335.1 Parabacteroides sp.
CATATATATATATATATATATATCAGTTATTATTTATCGTTATTAACTTTGTTCTATATGTATTATCAGTATCTACTTTATTAGTAATGGTGATGACAACTGCATCATTTGTAGCTCCGGCATCATCTCTGAGACCGATAACGGCTTCTCCTGTTCCATCACCGACATCTGCAAGTACTACCGGTTTCTTACTAGGATTAACTCCCAGCCATGATGTTGCACTGATCGCATCGTAACTAATCGTAGAACCGATCGGACCTGTTACCGTTACTTCAAATGAACCTCCATCTAAAGTTGTATAAGCGACATTGATCGCATCTCCTGCTTTCGTTGTTGCAGAATTAGCATCTTTTGTTACGCTAAAATCCAGGGTTGGATCTAGCCACGTGATGGTCAGTGTTGCCGTACGGGTTGCATCGCTGTTATTCTTTGCGGCAATAGCTGTAGTAGCACCGGATAATTGAGTTGCATTGCTTACTTTGATTTCGTAATGATCATCAGATTGCGGGGTTACAGTCAATCCTGATACAGTTTCAAATGCAGCCACTTCATCACAAGTCATTTTTATATAAATCTTGCTGTCGTTGGCTTTATACATATCGACTGTTGCCGTATTAGCATCGGAGAACGATACCGTTCCGTTGAAATCGCTCGCTGTTCCTACCGTAGCTGCTTCCAGCTTCGGTTTGCTTGCAGCCTTGTTCAAGGTAACGGTCAGATCGTCGGCTCCGGCCAGTGCATTGGTAAAGATAATATCGAAATCATTGAAGTTGGAAGGGGTACCGCCTTTGGCTGCAACAGTGTATTCAGCATAACGATCTCCGTCGGTATCTGCCCATGCATGGCTTTCAGTGATTGCCAGCCACGGGCAATCCAGACTGCCGGCTGTTAGGCCTTGCGGTGCATTTACTTTGAATGTAAAGTTTCCGGTTGACAGAACATCCAGATCAACCTTGATCGTATTGCCGGTTACATCGGCCGCACTGTTTGTATCGGTTCCTTTCGCCATTGTCATACCCGGCTCGGTAAGGGTAACGGTCAGTTCGGATTTAACATTACCGTCTTCTTTGTTCTTGAATACGATTTTCTGTTCACCTTCCGCAAGGTTATTTACATTGTCAATCTTAATGGTGTAAGTAGTCGTATAACCATCGGGTTCGCCGGCTTCTGCGCTAAATCCTGCCGGAACTTCCACCGTTACGCCTTCGATACACATCGTCTCTATTTTGATTAGACTGTTATCTATCTTATACATCGTTGCAGTAGAAGTCGCAATATCCACCGTATTACCTGTACTGTGTCCGGTAGCATCTTTTAAGGTCGGAGCAGCCAACGGACCGTAGAAAGTCTGTGTAGTCCACAGGTCGGGATCGTAAGAAGCAGCTTCGTTGATGAAAGTTACGTTTACAGGTTGCTTTCCGGTAGCATCGGTAGAAGTGAATACGAAAGTGGTATACCATATACCGTCTTTCTCTTCGTACGTCGGATCATCGAAAGTAAACCAGGCATCGGCTGCAACGTCGGCTTTTGTTGCCGGGGCTTTCTCCGCACGCACTTTACCGGTAGCGGTGACAGTCGCTTTGAAGGATTTATTGTCCACTACCTTAAATTCTGTGGTAGAAGTCACCCCCCATTTATAAGGGCAACCGGAATATCAGCCTCATCACCTCCGTCGGCTACAGTAAATCCGGTGGCTGCATCGAATACAGGTGCGTCGTTTTCGGGTTTCACGATAACACCACCGGCAGAAGTCCAGTCTTCCACTTCGAAGGTGGAGAAGATATTCGACTCGGTGACATCGGTAATGCGCAGTTTATAACGGCTGTTGGCATTGATGGCAATGTAGTTGGCCGGATCACCCGGTTCTGCCTCTGCCGGAGTCTTTACGATAGGGATATTGTAGGTAACATCTACCGGTTGGTTGGTCAATGTACTGCTATATGCCCCTTTGATGATCAGATAACTTTGGTCGGTTGCCAGATTAGGATAGACATAGATAGCACTTTCGAGGGTTCCCTGGTTGGCATTCTCGCCGGTAAACGGGACATCGGCATAAGTCATTAGGTCGGCACTTTCCGCCGGTGCGCCGGTAATAGCTCCCGGTGTTGCACCAAACAACGAGCCGTTAGGACGTCCCTGTCCCAAAGCTACGCTTTTGATCGTCAGGCGGGATGTAGCGGTCGTGTTGTCGATGTCGAAACGGGCCATGACACGTTTCAAGGTAATAGCAACTTTCGATACGCTACCGCTGATCTTGGTCGTATTCGTCCCGGTCATTGCCAGCGGAGTTTTAATGATACCGTCGGCTGCCAGTTTTGCCGTATAAGCGGCTTTGAAATCAGCCAGGCTAGTCCCGTTCGTTGCGATGGCTCCGTCGGTATCCGTCGTTACAGCCTTCAAAGTAGCAAAAGGATTACCATCCGCAGCAAACAAATTGTCCTGGTTGACCACACAAACCAAAGTCAAATACGGAAGTCCTTTCAGCTCGCCCGGTTTGATGGAAGCTTTCCAGGATGAACCGGACGATTGCAGAAGAAACTGCTTGTCGGCGGGTGCTGCATTCGTCTTTGTCCAGGTTTCCATATACTCATAATCAGCGTCCGCGGCGTTAGCCGATGCGGCTGCAAACAGGTAGACTTTCAGGTTTTCTATTTGGTTCTCACTATCGGAAGCGATGGCCTTCGTATATTCCTCGCTTTCCCCACTCCCGCTGAACACCAGCTGGATCTCGTTGGCGGCACCGACAGGGATTTCCGTCGTGTCGTCGTCGTTTGTACAACTACTTCCAAAGCCTGCCAAGGCCAGAAGCAACATTAAATACGTCTTTTTCATAACTACTTTTTTAAAGTGAATACTATAGTTTACTAAGTCAATTATTATTTTCTAACCGATCGAGCCTCCTTCATCCCAATCCGACTCGGTGACTTCGGTAACGACTATCTTATCGGCATATACCGTGACCAGTATCTCGAACTCCTGCTCGATGTTCTGATCCATATCCATCGGCTTCTTGCTAAAAAAACGATAGAGGTCGAGATCGCCGACGATACGTTCGTCGTTACGCCAAAGGCTCCATAACTGATGGGTTCCGGAAGTATAGCGGAAAGTGACGAACTCGCCTGTCACTTCCCCGTCATAATTCATCGAGGCACGCGTTTCGTGATTGATACGCGAAGTGCTGATGTAAGGGACCGTATACGAACCTTCCTCCGGAAGTTCTTCACTCTCCCACCCTTTTGCAAAGCCGTATTCGGAAGCGATCCCTTTCATCCGCATCCGATAGGTCCCATCTTCCGGCGGGGCATCGGCCATCCATTGCACCGTGACATGCAATGAAGCGTGGGCATGTGAGAGATAGACCCTGCGGCGGAACATCTCCCCATCTTTCACATGAAAAGAAAGACAACCGTAATACAATCGGCTCGTATTACCGCGATAACCCGGAGGGGCTTCGGCTGTAACGGCAGTTAGGGTCATATCGCCCAGACGGCGGTCGACCGCCGGTTGTACCTCCAATTTATCGCTACCGTCGTCAGCCAGATTACCCCAGAGGACAACGGTGTAATCGCCCTCGTCCAGATTTCCCTGCCAACCATTAATGCTGTCGCCCCGCAACGTAACGGTGCTGAGCAGCTTTCCCTCGCTATCAAAAAGATACTGACGGAGATTGTCGACGTAAACCGGTAACAGGTTGTCAATGTTGCTTCCTGCATACCAATAGTCAAGCCGCGTCGTATACGGACAGACGCCTGGCTCGTCACCAAACGTACAGCCGGACAAAACGATTGCCAGCAACGTATAAACTATATCCGGTATCTTTTTCATTCATTTTCCGTTTTATCGTCCTCATAGCGTACGATTACCTCGATACGACGTAACCGGGGAAAGAAATGCCTCAACATATCTTTATAGGGATAACCTCCCTGCAAATCCATCAAATACTTCTCCCGACCGTTGAAAATACCATAACGGCCGATTATCCGTAGCACAGCCTCCCGGTAAGGCGGATCATCCCGTTCCAGTAAATCGACCAATCCTTCCCAATCTTCTGCTACCGATAAAACCTCGACCAGCCCGCGGGGAATGCCGTACAAACTGCGCAGATAGATTGAGAAGAAACGCGACCGGGCTTCGACCAACCGTTCATTATTGCCATAATTGCCATCAGGAGAACTATACCCGCAGATACGGATGCTTCTGACCGACACGAACTGTTCCCGCCTGAGCGGTGCGAACAGCTGGTCGATCTTATCGATCTCATAGCGGTTGTTTTTCAGGTCAGGATAGATATCGTCTTTACCGATCGGATAATCGAAATAAAGAACCAGACTCTCTGTGTCCCGGGTTTTACGGGCAGGACTTACCGGGACAATTTCCCGTTCCCATTCTTGATGCGGAACCTCATCAACATAAGACTTCTCATTGTTTTTTATATGAGGTACACTATTATCGGTCGTAGCCGTTTTCTTAACAGTAAGCGGTTTATTCGTTTGCGATACCGTATTAGGCGCGAATACAGGTAAATCTTTCAGAGCTATACGCTGTACCAACGTATCGACACCCAGCAGTTGCAGGTCGCAACAATCTTTCAACTCCTGGCGAAGAAGCAGCCTTGCGTTCTGCATCCAGGAGGCATAGGGTACGGATATACGGTAATTTATATTTTTAGAAGCTGTCCTATGGTTGTCTACCAATACCAGATAAGGTGTTGCCGCAATCTCCCCGGAGGCCAAAGCCCTCTCCCTGCGCTCAAAACGAAACCGCTTACTCCCCGTAATGATAACAGGCGGTAGCTCCACCGCGGCATCCTGTTTTTGCAATGCTTGCAAGATTAGGGTAAAAGAGACGGATGTCAGGCTATTGACATGTACATCGTTCAGATCCATTTCAAAAACCATCTGCAAACTGTCATTCCTGACAGAGAGTTCCTGTGGTGAAATACGGATAGCCTGTAACGTTGCCGGGAAAAATATTATTTCGGTTATCAATACATATATATAATGTAGGATAGTATGTTTCATTGATCAGAATATGTTAGCGTAAGAAATAGATGATAGAAAAACCGATACGTGTCGGTCCGAAATAGTTGCGGGTGTAAGCACCGACAGGTTCGGCACATTCGGCACATTTGTATTTGGTATATTTCATCGACACATAGCCTCCGCCGATCATTGCTTCCATTCCCCAACGGTCACCAAAAGCCCAGTGGTAACCATACGTAATGCCACCACCATACAAATCGCCACGAAGCACATAATTCTTTAAGCCCGAGATAAAAGGGATTTGTCCGATATTGAAGTGCCCGTAATGTCCATGTACGCCAAAGAAATGCCCTTCAAACTTGCGACATGTCCAGAAGCACACTTCTGGTTGTAGCAAATAGAGGTTCAGCTTCATATCATTGGGAAATTTCCAGGCATTATAGGCCCCCCAGAGATCCACTGTAAACTGACGCCCTAAGCCAACTTCCACCCCTGTATTAGGTGTTGTTGTTGCCCAAAATAATACATTTGTTTTCAATGCAACTTGTTGTCCTATCACCTAAGGAGAGAGTAACAAAGAATTATACAAAAGAATGGCAAGCCAAGAACCCTATACATATCTATTAATACTAGATTTAGCAACTTTCAACATCATTCTGTCTCTTGGTAAGAGACGGAACGAGTTCATTAATAGAGGCGAGAAATTCCTGATTATCCCATCTCCAGACAGCAGCAAAAACAAAGGAAGGCATGTTTTGGGAAACAATCAGAAAACAAAAGATGCTATTATTGTAACCAGAAGTATAACAAGGCTTGTTTATCAGATAGTTCTACATTTTATTAAATTGGGAATGAGGGCTAAATTTGGCAAACAATGCATAAATAACAGATATTCAGCGAGAAAGAAACAACAAGTAGTGTTAAAATACAGGCATAAAAGCATAAGAGAGAAGTAAAGATTAAGATGCTTCTTTCTTAATAGTTGTAATAATATCCAGAAACCGGATGATTATTAAGGTTAGCTATATTCAAAAAAAGACCTTGACATGATGCTTTTATAAAAAGAGTTAGTACATTTGCAAAGTTTTAACACAAACGTTCTTCCCCGTTCCGTCTCTTACCAAGAGACAGAATTTGCACAAAAAGCATTCCTTTTCAGATTCTTTGAATTACAGCCTTTCCCTAAAATCACGATTTCATTTGCACGATCCAGTAAACCATTATCCCAACAAGCCATATAAATACGGGTTGTTTTAACGGAGGTATGCCCCATCCCCTTTGATATCAATTCTTCTGAAATACCTTTTTGCAATGCTACACTTGCCCAGGTGTGGCGCGCCACGTACGTAGAAAGATCGGCACCGACCAATTTACCCAGTTTCTTCAAACGTTTGTTCTGGAGACGAAGCGCGCTCGTATATTCCAAATAGGAAGGATCGAGACTTTTCAATACAGGGAACAGATAGGGACCGGACACATTGCGATAGCGGTCGATCAGCTTCTTCATAACAGGAAGCAGGCGGATTTGCAACAACTGCCCGGTTTTCTGCCGGCAATAGACAATCATATCTCCTTTCAGATTCTCCCGCTTCAAATGAGCCAGATCGACAAAAGCCATTCCACGAGCATAATAACAAAACAAGAAAAGGTCACGCGCCAACGACAGATCGGGCGATAAGGTAAGTTCTAAAGCAATAAGTTGCAAAATAACCTTTTCCTCCACCGCTCGTTTGCGCGTCTTTTCGATCCGGGTATAAACGTTCTTGAACAAGGTCACATCGGGTTCCACCAACCCGTCGTCTACGGCACGGTTCCAGATAGCCCGAAGATTACGGAAGTAGAACGAAACGGTGTTGCTGCAAAGACCGGTGGCATACAGACCGGATTCATACGCTTTCAACAAAGCCGGGTCGAACTCGTCTAACCGTAGGTTACGCTCCTGGCGGAAACGCATGAACGAGTTTAAAGTGCTCCGGTAATGACGAGCAGTTTCTAGCTTTCCTTCTTCTTCCAGTTCACCGATCAGATATTCCACGTATCTTTTAAAATCGGAAACAGCAAAACGTTCACGACAGGTTTCTACAATTTCATCGACAGAGAATGCTTCTTTCTTTTCCATCGAACGGATTACAGAACGGATCGTCGCACAATCGCGGCTTAGCTGCTCGCGAATCATACAAAGTTCTTCCATACGTTTGCGGGTGGCATCGCCGGGGATTTCAATCTCATTATTGTCTTTCCTCCATTCCTCCCCGGAAACGAGATAGGGTAACTGAATTTTCCGGACTTTCCGTCGGTAAATAATCTGCACATACAGCGGCATCCGTTTCTCCGGCTCCGCCGACTTGCGTCTTTTAATCATTACTGATACATTATACATAGGCTCCTTTCATTTTATTATCCAATATAACAAAATGAAAGGAGTAATGACTTCACGCATCAATGGTTCGTACCTTCAAACAAATCGTGGTCTTCTTTCTTCTGCGTCGTCTTCGCCTTGAAGTTATTGAATGTATAACTGAGTGAAAGCGTGATGAGCGGATAGTTCGGACGAATCCGGGTAATGGATTGCAGGTCGGACGTCATGATCTTGCTGACATAACGTGCCGAATTGAATACGTCGCGGAAAGCCAGTGTAGCCGACAACTTCCGCTTCATCAACTGCTGGCGCACAGCCAGGTTCACATACCAGAAAGCATCCGTACGCCCCTGCGTGGTAGCAGACGGGCCTACAAAGTTGCCATCCAACTGCACGCGGGTAGATTTACCCAGATCGAATGCATTATTCCAGATAATATCGTAAAATGATTATCCGCATGATGTCCGTTGATTTATTGAACATCATATGAATGTTT
>JAJPZM010000221.1 GCA_021204335.1 Parabacteroides sp.
ATTTACAAATGTATGAATTTTATTATAAAAAGTATGCCATGCGGTAGACAGAAACCGTCGTGGCTTCGGAAAAATCTATTTATTATGAGATGTATCTTATTATTCCTGTTATTGGGTACATTGCAAATCACAGCCAATGTAACTTATTCACAGTCGGTTAAACTGTCTTTGAACCTTGAAAACACCTCTGTCAAAGAAGTGATCTCTATTCTTGAAAAGAAAAGTTCATTCTATTTTACTTACAATACCGAACAGATAAATGCAAACCGGAAAGTATCTGTTAAAGTTGAAAACAAAACGCTTTTCGATATACTGGACGAACTATTTGCCGGAGACAATGTAAAATATGTTATTAATGATAAGCATATCGTATTGTATAAAGCGGAAGACGGGGATGTTACAGACAAAAAACAATCACTTGTAACTATCACTGGAACTGTTACAGACACTAAAGGCGTCGCTATTATCGGAGCCAATATCATGGAAAAAGGGACCGTTAACGGTACGATAACCGATATAGACGGAAATTTCTCATTAACGGTAAAAGAAGGCTCTGTTTTAGCCATTTCATATATCGGTTATCTTACCCGGGAATTACCCGTTAAGAAAGGAGGAACGCTCAGTATTCAATTGAAAGAAGACTCGCAGGCGCTGGAAGAGGTAGTAGTCACCGCCCTGGGTATAAGAAGGGAAGAAAAAGCGTTAGGTTACTCTGTCCAAAAGGTGAGCGGTGATGAAATGCCAATGGCAAAATCTGTCGATATAACAACTTCATTGACAGGTAAAATTGCAGGCTTGAACATTCAGAATAATACGGAGTTCGACCAGGATGCGACTATCTCCTTACGCGGTGCGACACCTTTATTGATCGTCGACGGCATTCCGTATGCCAACTTATCGATCAATGAAATTGCAGCGGATGATATCGAATCTGTCGATGTGCTGAAAGGGGCTACCGCCTCTGCATTATATGGAGCAAGAGGATCCAGCGGCGCAATTATGATTACTACCAAGAAAGGCTTGGAGAAAGAAGGGTTGAATATTAATATTAATAGTAACACCATGTTTTTCTCCGGTTACCTGGCTTTTCCTGAAACACAGCATTCATATAGTGCCGGTACAGGTGGAAAGTATAATAACAATTCAGTATGGGGAGATAAGTTGGATATCGGGCGGACAGCGGTTCAATGGGACCCGAAAACCTACGAATACAGGGAGATGGAACTTACTTCCAAAGGGAAAGACAACTTCAAAAACTTTCTTCAATTCAGCATGGTAACGAATAATAATGTAAGCGTTACCCAAAAGGGAAAGTACGGTTCTTTCAGAGCATCTGCCACACAGGTTTACCATAAGGGAGAATATCCTAATCAGAAATTAAACAAAATGACTTTCTCCGTAGGCGGAGAAATGAAGTGGCAGAAATTTTCAATGGATGCTACGGCTGCTTACAACAAACGCGTATCGTCCAATACAGTCGGTTCGGGATATAGCGGCAGTTATATTTATAACATGGTGATCTGGGGCGGTACCGAATATGATATTCGCGATTACAGAGATTATTGGGTAAAAGGAAAAGAGAATGAAATGCAGAACTGGTACGACAGGAGCTGGTATGATAATCCTTGGTTTAAAGCGTATGAACAGGTGACTTCGTATGATACAGACGTATTTAATACATCGATCAACACCAGTCATGAAATTACTCCATGGTTGAAAGCAATGGTGCGTGCCGGCGCTGATGTTTATAATAAGCGGGAAGAATCGAGAAATGCCATTAGTGCAAATGGGGCATGGGACAAGAAAGGGTTTTACAGCATAAATAAAGGTACAGAATTCAGTGTAAATACCGACGCGATGTTAATGGCCGACAAGACTTGGGGTAAATTTAACCTGAATGGTATGTTTGGTGGCAATATCTTTTATTTGCACAACGATGACATGTTGAGTAAAACGCAAGGAGGGCTCTCTATTCCGGGTTATTATTCATTGAATTCATCTTCCGATCCGGTCAATGCAACAAGCAGTTTGCAGCAGAAGCGGGTAAATAGCTTATATGGTAAAGCTTCTTTGTCATGGAACAGTACTTATTATCTGGATGTAACAGGCCGTAATGACTGGTCGTTTACTTTGCGTTCGGACAAACGTTCCTATTTCTATCCTTCTGTCGCCGGAAGCATTATATTGTCAGAGATATTACCGTTGCCTTCCTGGTGGAATTTTCTGAAAGTAAGAGGGTCGTGGACTACTACCAAACAGGATGCGGACATCTATGCAAGTAATAATGTATATTCTATTACAACGAATGTTTGGGATGGCTTATCTACCGCCTCTTACCCGGATGTATTGATCGGAGGAATCGTTCTTCCCCAAAAATCGGAAACCTGGGAAGCCGGTTTGGCACAGACTTTCTTCCAGAAACGGTTAAATATCGACTTCGCATATTACCACAAGCTGGAGTCGGATTTTATTATTGACGGAGGAGTCAGTGAATCTACCGGATTTAAGTCTATCCAGACTAATAGCAAGGAGCAGCGTTTACGTAGCGGCATCGAGTTAGTAGTAGGTGGAACACCCGTCCAGACAAAAGACTTCAACTGGCATATCCTGACGAACTGGTCGCACGACAAATATACTTATCACAAGTTGGACCCCGATTATTCGACTAAACGCCCCTGGATAAAGGAAGGAGCCGACTGGGACTGGATTGCCATCAATGACTGGGAACGGGACCCGGATGGTAATATTATCCATAACGGAGGAATCCCTGTACGGCAGACCTTTCAGACAAAAGTAGGCAAATATGTACCCGATTTGGTATGGGGCATCACAAATACCTTTAAATACAAGAATTGGACATTGAGTTTTACATTTGACGGACGTGTTGGCGAAATCTCTTATTCCAAAACACATCAGATGTTGTGGAATTCAGGAACACATATCGGAACAGACAACCAGTATCGGTACGATGAGGTTGTAAATGGAAATATTTCTTATGTAGGTGAAGGCGTTAAGGTCGTTTCCGGTGCAGTAAAAAGGGATCCGGATGGCAATATCCTGGAAGATACGAGAGTCTTTGCCCCTAACGACGTCGTAGTCTCCTACGAAAGTTATATCACCAAATACCATGATTCCCATGCAAGTCCCAGTTGGCAGAATATGTTGAGCCAGACATTCTTCAAGCTTCGTAACCTGTCGTTGACTTACGATATACCTTACTCCGCCTGCAAGAAAGTCGGAATGAAGAATACATCAGTGAGCCTTACCGGTCAGAACCTACTTTTGTGGGCGAAAGATTTCAAATATACTGATCCGGAAAGAGGCAGTGATACTGAAAGTTTAAACGCTCCGCCCCAGCGTTATATGGGTTTTAATATTAAAGTTGACTTCTAAAAAGATATACAAATGAGAAATATGAAAAACACAAAAATAGTGAGCTGCCTACTGGCATACGTTCTTTCGTTTTCAGCTTGTACATCGACTTTTGACGAGATGAATACGAATCCGGATGCGACGACCCAGGTAAAGTCGTCCATGCTCGCAACGACCGTAATCAAAGATATGGTTACGAAGATCTGGGAATATAATGAATTCTTGAGCCGGCGAATGTTCTGAGGAGAACAAATAAACAATGCACAATATAACCGTTTCGGTGCGGATGATTTTTCCTACATCCGTATCCTGACGAATGCCAAGCAGATGATGGAGTCGGCATCAGAAGAGGATAAAGATGCCTATTCCGGTTTGTTTTATTTCATGAAAGGCTGGAACTTCTGGCGATGCACGATGAGCATGGGAGATATCCCTTATTCGCAAGCATTGGATATCGATGAATACCGTTATCCGGCATACGATAGCCAGAAAGATGTTTTTATGGGTGTTTTGTCTGACCTGGAAAAAGCCGATGAATATTTTGCTACGGCTAACACATTCGAAGGAGACCCGTTTTATAAAGGAGACCCGGTGAAGTGGAGAAAAGCTACGAATGTGCTTCGTTTGAAGGTACTGATTTCTTTATCCAAACGAGTAGACGATACTCCGGAACTGAATATCAAAGAAACATTCGCAAAGATTGTAGCGGCAGGCAACCTATTTGAAAGCAACGACGATAATTTGCAGGCAGTTTATTCAGATAAACAAGGCCAACAGAACCCCTTCCACAACAGTTTTGTGAAAAGCATCAACGAATATGCCGGCTCTACCCTATTAATCGATCCATTGAAGAAGTTTGAAGATTACCGTTTGTTCTATTACTTTTCCCCGGTTCAGGCTTTGACCGACAAATTATATCTGCCTGAAGGACAGCAACTGTTGGAGCCGGGCGACTGGAATGCCTATCAGGGATTGGACGTTGCGGCAGTCTTCGGTGAAGAATCTAAGAAGATTGCCAATAAGATGCATTCACGCCCAAACGGAGTATATCGTTTGAGCTATGCCGGCGTCCCGTATATCCGTTTAGGATATGCTGATATGAATTTTACTATTGCCGAAGCCATAGAACGGGGATGGATAACAGGTGATGCCCGGAAATATTACGAAGAAGGTATTCGGGCTTCTTTCCGGTTCGTTGCCTCTACTGTTCCCGCAGAATACCGGAACGAGAGAGAGAGATTACAGAAGAATATATCGAAAATTATTTGAAAGGCCCGTATGTTGCCTATAATACGAAAGGGACACAGATAGAACGTTTGAAACAGATTTGGATACAGGTTTATATCGCCCGTTATTACCACATGCAATATGATAAATATTACGACTACCGTCGTAATATTTATCCGGAATTCCCGATAAATCCGAACACGAACCTGAATGACGATAAGACTAAAATACCGATGCGCTGGCAATATCCGGAAAACGAATTATTGTATAATAAAGAACAATACCTTGCAGCATTGGATCGCCAGTGGGGTGGTACAGATAATGTGAATAATGTGATGTGGTTATTAAAATAATTTTCATTTATAAAAGATGATTATATGAAAAAGATATTATTCTTATTGCTTTGCCTGCTAAATATGCCAGTGTGGATGAATGCTGAAAAGGCTGGTAAAACTTTCACAGTGTTTCAAATAAACCTATGGCATCAGGGCTCTAAGGTCCCGAACGGTTACCAAGGTATTCTCGATGTATTGGATGAAGTCGATGCAGATGTGGTCTTCCTTTGTGAGATCCGGGATTTCAATGGTGAGCTGTTTATGCCCAGGATTCTTAAAGACTTGGAGAAACGCGGAAAGCATTACTACGGTGAAACATTAGGTCTGGTGGTTGGCATGTTGACAAAGTATAAGCCGGATAACATCGAAAAATGTTGTGTCGTAGCCGGAGATGGAGGCAGAGCGATGTTAAAAGCCAGGATTACGATAGCCGACCAATCTGTTTCTTTCTATTCATGCCACTTGGATTATCTGCACTACGAATGTTATATGCCCCGCGGATATAGCGGTTTGAGCTGGGAGAAAATAGAAGCGCCGGTAACGGATGAGAAAACTGTTTTGGAAGCGAACAGGCTGGCTTATCGCGACGAGAGCATTGCCGCATTTGTACAGGATGCACAGGCAGAGATAAAACAAGGTATTCCTGTAATTATGGGAGGCGATTTCAACGAACCTTCCCATCTGGACTGGCAGGCGGATACCAAAGACTTGTGGGACCATAACGGGGCCATTATCAATTGGGATTGTTCCGTTATGCTACAAAAGGCTGGATTTAAAGACGTTTACCGTGAAAAATATCCGAATCCGGTCGTATATCCCGGATTTACATTCCCTGCCGGAAATAAATTAGCAGAAGAGGCTAAATTGGAAAAATTGGCATGGGCTCCGGATGTGGACGAACGAGATCGTATCGACTTTATTTATTATCACCCGGTCGGTACTACCGTTTCTTTGAAAAAAGCATTCTGGTAGGACCGTCTGAAACAGTCATCCGGGGTAAGATAGAAAAGAGCGATACCAAAGACAAGTTCTTTACCCCGAAAGGCATCTGGCCGACAGACCACAAAGGGAATTTGGCAACATTTAAAATTGCTCCACTAGATAATAAGTAATATATTTTAATATACGATTATTATAAATGTTCAGTCCTGTGAAATCATTTCATGGAACTGAACTATTTTTCACCTTAATTTGAATGCAAAAAATCGTCATAATAAAAATAAGTCTATATTTGCATAGGATTATAATCTATTGCTATAAGAGGTATATTTACCACTTATTAAATATGTTAACCTAATGATGGTTGTATAAACATGGATAATAAACTTTTATATCGTCTTAAAGAAGGAGACAGAGAAGCTTTCAATACCGTCTACTGGCGTTATAGTCCAAGAGCATACAATACCGTTCTGTATTTACTGAATGATTCTGCTATTGCTGAAGATGTTGTACAAGAACTTTTTCTGACTATTTGGGAAAAACGCGAAAATATTCAACCGGAACTTAACTTCGAAGCCTATATTTCAACGATAGCTCGAAATTTAGCCTACAAATATGTAGAAGAAGCTTTTCGTAAAAATCACCCGATGGAAGAGGTTGACGATATAAAGTTGATATCCGATTCTGAAGAAGATTTGATTGAAGCTGACTCATTGAGGGAATATCTTTTCAATGTCATATCTTCATTTCCGGAAATGCGCCGGAAAGTATTTATCATGAGCCGTTTTGAAAATCTTTCACATGCAGAAATTGCCCAAAAACTAACCCTGTCTGAGCGTACAGTAGAGGCACATATCTATCAGGCACTAAAAGAACTACGTAAAGCAATGGGAGATAAGGCTTTAATATTTATTCTACTTTATCTTTCCATGTAAAACATACTTCTTTTTCCTAAATACTCCTTATAATCACCAACACCCAATTTGTAAATTAAAGTTAAAGTAGCGCATATTTAATTTTTAAACTAAGTAGTAGGTATATTTAATCGACTATTATATATAAACGAATCAATGATGAGAATAGAATTACTTCACCGTCTGATAGCAGGCTCTACTACCGAAGAAGAAAATCGGCAGTTGATGGAATGGTTCCGGCAGTGCGCATCTAAAGAAGAGTTTTTTATGCTTTTTTAAAACAGCATGGGAAGAAAGTTCGAATGAAATGCCCAGAGATATACAGGAACGCATGTATCGTCAATTGAATCATAACTTGGATAAGGAGAAAAAACAAATCAAGGTTGTTTCAATGCTCCCGCATTTTTCCTGGAAAATATGGCAACGGGTTGCGGTGGCTTGTATAATTATTGTTTTAAGCCTGGTTAATTACAATATGAATCATAGACAAAAACAATTGTCAACACAGAATTTCATGGTATTAGCCGAGAAAGGACAACGGGCCTTTGTTACCTTACCTGATAGTACGAAAGTATGGTTGAATTCTGATACTAAAATCAGCTACCCTGCGGACTATGGCATGAAAGAACGTAATGTTACATTAGTAGGAGAAGCTTATTTTGAAGTAGCAAAAAATCCTAATAAGCGTTTTATTGTAGAAGCAAAAGGGATGCAGGTGGAAGCTTTAGGGACTGCGTTTAATATAAATGCATACAGGGATGATAATAAAATTATTGCATCATTATTTTCAGGCTCCGTACGTGTCAGCTATAATGACCATGTAGCGATCCTTAAACCACATGAATCTGTTAAGGTCGATTTGTTAGCTAAGAGCTTTTTCCAATATAAAGATGGAGATATGCAGGATATAGCGCTTTGGAGGGAGAATGAGATCACATTTAACGGAGAATCTCTGGAGGAGATTACCCGCATAATAAACCGCTTGTATAATACGACAATATATATAGAAGATGAATC
>JAJPZM010000131.1 GCA_021204335.1 Parabacteroides sp.
GTCTATAAAACAAATAGTGTCTAGTAAAGTCAGGAGAAGTTAATGTTATAGAAACAGACATAAAAAACGTTACCATAAGCAACGTTATCAAAGACATTACTGATAGATGCTCCGGCAACATCCGTGGATCCCTTCAGATGTAAATAAGTAAGACCGACCAGAAAATAAAATTAAAAAATCTTATTACGGAAGACGTTCCAATGAAAATCCGCATTGATATCCCAGCATTTTAACGTCCCTTCCACGCCAGACGCTGCAAACTCTCCAAGGTCGATAGTTCCCTTAAAATAGTAGTTGAAATTCAATATCGTCAAGTCAAGAAAATATGTTTTTAGTGTCATTGTCTTGAAGGCTTACAGGGTGAAGACAATGACGCTATTCTTAACTTGACGACATTGGGTTATCGTACAATAATTTTACTGCGTTCGGAACCGGCTATTACGACATAAAAGCCTTTTGACATGTCATAGGCCCCGTATCCGTTTACCTTTCCGGTGACAACACAGTGCCCTGACAAGTCGTAAATCCGTATGTTCGTTTCGGAAACGGTACGGATGATGATCTGTCCGTTGTATGCCTGAATGGAAGGTTTGTCCGCTGTTATGGTCTCATTGGCAGTCGGAGTACCGGTTGTTTTCGCTTGAATGGTATTGCGGGCCAAAACAGTCGTTTCTGCACCGGACTGTTTGATAGCGATCGTCTCGATATAATAGGCGGTTCCGGCTTCCAAACCTTCTACCGTATAAGAAAAGCCGGTGGCTTTCAATGGCTTTCCTGCAGCATCAAACGTATAAGACGCCATTTTGTCCGTCTTCTCTTCATCCCCGTAAACGTCGAGGATGTAGCCGGTTGCACCTGCTACCGGTTCCCAGGCGATGGCCAGCGTGCTGTCGGTCGTTTCTTGTATCTCAGGTTCGAAGGGCTGTGCGGCTTCTTCTACAAAGAGGTCAGCATATAAGGTCCATCCCGAAGCGACGCGGTATGCGTCCGAGGAACCTGCGGGGACGTAGATCGTACCAGCGAATGTTTCCGTAGCTGTCGATCCGTCAAGCGTACCGTTCCCCAAGCTTATTGCTAATGCCGGGGGTGTCGTGCTCTTTAGGGTGATCATTTCCAGCTTGGACCAGTTGGCGAACGGGGTTGTGCCAAGATCGGCGATGCTGGCAGGGAAAGTGACGGATACGAGGTCCTTGCACCAGTTGAAAGCTGCGTAGCGTATCGTTGTGATCCCGTCCGGAACGGTGTATGTGTCCTTGCCGTTGCCTGCCGGATAGCTCTCAAGGCGAGTCATTTCTTTGTTGAAAAGCACGCCGTCGACTGTCGTAAAGGCCGGGTTCCCGCTTGCTACCTTTATCTCTTTCAAGTTCTTGCAAATGGTGAAGATGGAATAGGGCTCTGCAGAGTCATTGATGTAGTCATAAAAGTCTTCTACGACAGTGACGTTGTTGAGGTCGATCGTTTCCAGGCTCTGCAGAGATAGAAGGGGAAATTGCCATCGACTATCGTCGTTCCGTCGGGCAATTTGTAGGCCGTTCCTGCTTTGGCTGCCGGATAATGGTACAGCTTTTTCATGTCTTTGGAGAAGAGCACGCCGTCTACAGAACAATATTTGGGATTGTCTTTGGCCACTTCGTAGTATTCCAGTTGGTCACAGTAGGCGAAGGCATAAGATATGTTTTCTACACTTTTCCCAAGTTTCACACGAGTGGCAGATGGCGCATATCCGAAAGCTGAAGGACCTATCGATTTTACTTTGTCGGGAATAATGATTTCCTGTTGTCCGCTTAATGCATAGACAAATACGTTTGTCCCGATGGCTTCCAGGTTTTCCGGCAATGTGATGGTAGAAAGTTTACTACAATTGAGAAAAGCATAATCGTCTATGCTAATTAAACTGCTCGGCAATTTAATAGAGGTCATATTCGTACAATTGTAGAATGCATACTTCCCGATCCGGGTCACCCCTTCCGGTACGACCACTTCGGTGAGGTCTGTGCGGTCCCTAAATTCCATGTCTTTGATCTCAGTTGTCCCTTCCGAAACCAGATTTTCTTGGGCGACCAGTTGCGGGGTTATGCCCCAGAATGCAATACATGCACATAGCATGACAGTGTAAAATTTAATTATTTTCATACCTAATTAATAATTAATTGGATTAATAAAAGTTCATTTCTTTAATGCCCCCTCTAAGGCAATATCATCAAGTTAAGGAAATATATATTTAACGTCGTTATTTTGTGTTGTCCCACAGGACAAAGATTACGACGTTATTCTTAACTTGACGACATTGGATTGAAACTGGCGGCAACAGTGAAAGCGTCCGCATGTGCTTTTGCACCAAGGAATGGTTTGAATACATCAGTGTCGTAACCGATGTTAATAGCGACTCCCCATTTCGTTTCCTGGGCGGATCCGGTAACCAACGCCATGCAAAACATGGCGGTCATAAAAAATAATTTTTTCATCATGCACTTATATCTTACATAAAAATTTTTACATGACAAATTATTTTCAACTACTGTTTTTTCAAATACTTACCTTGCTTATACTGGTAAATAGGATACTTTTTTTTGTAAATAAATTATAGTTCTCCAAACCCCAGACAAAGAAACTTCAAAAAGGTAAAAAAGGTAACGGTTTATATTGCTTCAACTTCTCTCTTATTTACTTAAAGCAGAACATCAGAATCAACAAAAAATATATCTTCAAAATTATAGTATCAAACCATTCAAATGGAACGAATATAATATATAATGATGAAGCTTTCCCCTTCCATCAAAGAAAAATCACCTTTCGTTTGCCAGCCGCGTTTCCAATAATTTTCAAATGAATTTTCCTTACGGCTTCGCCGGGGAAAATTCATTTGAAAAAGAACGCGTCGGCAAACGGAAAGGTGATTTAAAATAAAGATTACAGGGGCAAACTGTGACCGATGCGACGCATGGCCGTCGAACGGCAGGATCCCTCCCGTCATACCACAAATCCCATCCGAACATACCCAATACCGGACCTCAGACAGCAAATGTCGGAAAAACGAGCCCCGAAGAAAGACAGGGGCTTCAGTTCCCTCTGCTCTGCATGGTTCGGGGCTAGCGCATCATACCCTGCGTTTTTTCTTTGCACCTCTGCCTCTCCATGCTTTCCTTTCCTGTCCTGTCCTGTCCGTTCCTCTCCGCTTTCCGCCCAGTTTTCCACCCTTTTCCTCCTTTTTTTATCCAGACTTTCAGACACCTGATGACATCTAGCGACACGTGATGCCAACTATTTACAAATCAAATATTTACTCAAAACAGTCTACTATTTTTGGAGTGTGAAACGAATTCAGTAACCCCCAAAAGTGACAACTATGGCACAAGAAAAGGAAATGAAAGAAAAAACGAAGCGGACACGCCGACGCAAAGACGGGACCGCAACAGAGAAGCCGTATGTGGAACAAATCAGCGAACTGCTGATGGTCCACAACAAGAATGACCCGAAAACTGGCCTCGGGATAGTCAGCGAAGTGGACGGGAAAGGAAATTTCCAGACCGTTCCGCCGGACGAGAAGAACGAGAACTCATTCCTGAAATTCGACAAGAATTCGAGCATACTCGAAAACTTCATCAAGAATTTCTGGAGCCAACTCAAGGAGCCGACCCATTTCCGTCTGATCCGTATGACTTACAACGATTACAAACGGAACAAGCAGGCCACCAAGGATTTGGCGGAAGGCAAACAGACGGACGCAGTGAAGGAGTTCCTCAAGCACTATGAAATCCGTTCAAGAAAACAGGAGGAACAACAAAGAAAGAACGAAAAAGAAAACGAAAGTATGGCAAAGAAACAGGAACAACAACCCGAACAACCGCAGATGCAACCGGAACAGCATACGGAGGTGCAACAGGCCACACAGGGCATGGTAGGACAGCCCACACAACAAAACCAGGCTCCAGCCTACCGTTACAATGAAAACATGATCGACTGGGAATCCTTGAAAAAATGGGTATCTCCAAAGAGATGCTGGAACAGTCGGGAGTATTGGACGGCATGTTGAAGGGATACAAGACCAACAAGACCATTCCCCTTACACTCAACATCGAGGGAGTAATGACCGCGAAGCTGGACGCACGCCTCTCCTTCATTTCCAATGAAAGACAAGTGATACTGGGCATACACGGCATACGCAAGGAGCCGGAACTGGGACATCCTTACTTCGGACACAACTTCACCGAAGAGGAGAAGAAAAATCTGAAGGAAACCGGCAATCTGGGGCATCCCATAGACCTGAACCTCAGGGGAAATACTTACGAACCCTGCCTCGTGTCCACCGACAGGAACACCAACGAATTGGTAGCCGTCCGACAAGAGAATGTGTACATACCCAACGACATCAAGGGTGTGACACTCGCCCCAGACGAGATAGCGAAGCTAAAAAACGGTGAACCGGTCTTTGTGGACGGAATGATTTCCGCCAAAGGGAAGGAATTCAGTGCGACACTCCAGTACAGCGCCGAGCGCAGGGGGATAGAATTCATATTCCCGAAAGACCAGACTTTCAACCAGCAAACACTAGGCGGCGTACAACTCTCGCCTAACCAGATAAAGATGCTTGGAGAAGGGCATACGATCCTGGTAGAAGACATGAAACGCACCAACGGGGAACTATTCTTGGCGTTCGTCACGCTGGACAGCGTGACAGGGAGACCGAACTATACACGCAGCAATCCGGAAACAGGGGAAATCTACGTACCGAAAGAAATCTGCAAGACACAATTGACACCCGAGGACAGAGAAACCCTTCGGAACGGTAGCACAGTGTACCTTGAAAACATGATCAACCGCAAGGGAGAGGAGTTTTCCTCCTTCGTCCGTCTGAACATGACGACCGGAAACCCGCAGTATTCACGCACGCCGGACGGCTTCAACGAACAGCAGGCCCCCAAAATCCCAGCAGAGGTCTACGGGCATGTGTTCACGGCACAAGAAAAGGCCAACCTGCAGGATGGAAAGGCAATTCTGGTATCCGGGTTGAAAGGCAGCAGAGGAAAAGAGTTCTCCACCTATATGAAGATAAGCCCGAATACGGGAACCCTGAACTTCTTTCAGAAAAACCCGGACAAACCCCGTAACACCCAACGCACGGCACAGGCTGACAACAGTAAGAGCCAGCAGCAAGAACAGAAGAAAGGGGCAAAACAGGCTGTATAACCAGAAAAAGAAAGATTTTTATTTACGGATATTCCAAAAACAAGAAAGACAATGGAACAGAAAACCAATCATGTATTCAAGGAAGAACAGATCGACTGGACAGGGCTGGCCAAAGCCGGAATCGACAAGAAAAGGCTGGAAGAGGACGGAAACCTCGACCTGCTCCTGCAAGGGAAAGAAACGGACACCTTGCCACTCCGGCTGAAAACACCCGTCATCGACCTAGCTATGGATGCCACACTACGAATCGTGGAAAATCTCGAAGGCAGACAGATCATGGAAATCAACGGTATCAACCGTGAAAAACAATAAACAATAAAGTATAACCCGTTTCTCCATACGGCCCGTGCCGGTATGGAGAAACCTAAAAACAACAAAAAGTTATGATCGCCATATTGACTGACAAACCGAATGTAGGAAAAGAAATAGCAAGAATCGTGGGAGCCCACAAATTTGAAAAGGGATACATGACCGGAAACGGCTACATGGTCACATGGACTTTCGGAAACATGCTATCGCTGGCCATGCCTAAGGATTACGGAAACGCAAAACTGGAAAGGGAGGATTTCCCACTGGTTCCCAAGACCTTCCGTCTGATAGTAAAACACGTCAGGGCCGAAGACGGATGGATACCCGACATCAATGCCGTGATGCAACTCAAGACCGTGGAAAAGGTACTGGAACAATGTGATACCATCATTGCCGCCACCGACGCCTCCCGTGAAGGGGAAATGGTATTCCGTTACCTGTACGGATATTTGGGATGCAAGCAACCTGTTCTACGCCTCTGGATCTCGTCCCTGACAGACGAGGCCGTACGAAAGGGCATGGAAAACCTGCTGCCCCTCAGAATGTTCGACAACCTGTTCCTCGCTTCCGACAGCAGAAACAAGGCAGACTGGATGCTGGGGTAAATGCGAGCTACGCCGTATGCAAGGCGACCGGGCTGGGCAATAACTCGTTGGGAAGGGTACAGACGCCCGTACTCGCTGCCGTCAGCAACCGTTACCGGGAACGTGAGAACCATATCGGAACCGACAGCTGGCCGGTTTACATCAGCATGTACAAGGAAAACACACTGTTGAAGATGCGCTGTACCGACGAGTTCCATGACAGGGAAACGGCCGTACAATTCTACAACGACTGCAAGCTCGCGGAACAGGCACGCATCACGGAGGTACGCCGGCAAACGAAGGAAATCCTTCCCCCAGAGTTGTACAACCTGACCGAACTCCAGAAAGATGCAAACCGGCATTGCGGTCTTACGGCGGGACAGACGCACGACATCGCCCAGAGCCTCTATGAAAAGAAACTGATCTCCTATCCGCGTACCGCCGGGCGCCACATACCCCGGACATATACGACACGCTGCCCGCCGTCATGGAAAAAATGCTGGCATGGAAGGAACTCCGTCCTTACATGAACTCGGTGGGAATAGACATCGCACACCTGCCCGAACGTGTAATCGGTGAAGAATGTCTCACGGAACATCCGGCCATCATCATTACCGGCATCTGCCCCGAAAGGCTGGAAAGGTTGGAAATGCAGGTGTATACGCTCATCATAGGGCGGATGCTGGAGGCATTCATGCCATCCTGCCGGATGGAATATACGACGGTGGAAGCCGTATGCGCAGCACGGAAGTTCGGTATGCTCTCCTGCCGCATCCTTGAAAAGGGATGGCATGCCATATTCGAGCGAGAGGGTGACGCAGTGCCACAAGGCTGTACACACCTGGCATTACCCGAAATCCAGGCCGGGGAAACGCTTTCCGTGGCAGCCTGCAATCTGGTACACAAAAAGGACCTGCCCGCCAGCCCGTTCACAGACGCGGAACTGATCGAATACATGGACACGGCCGGACTGGGTACAGTAGCCACACGCTCGAACATCATCCAGACGCTGATAAACCGCAAATACATCCGCTATTCCAGACACCACATCATCCCCACACGCAAGGGGCTGTACATATATGAAACCGTAAGGGGAATGAAGATCGCAAACGCCGCTCTGACCTCCGGCTGGGAAGCCAGGCTGGCACGCATGGAACGGGGAAAACTTCTCCTGGAAGTATTCCTCGCCGATGCAAAGAGACTCTCAAAGGAGGTGACGGATGAGATTTTCCGCACCTACAAGCCCAAAGGATAACAAACAAGACAGACTAAGGAAAAGGATGCAGACCGCAAAAGTCCGCATCCTTTTTTCTTCAAAGAAGCGAAAAGATGTTTTTCCGTTTTTACACGACAAAGGTCTTGGATTGCATTTTTGTGCAAGGCGGCCTTCCAGGCTGGTTGGCTGGAAAAAATCATCCTCGCTTCGCTCCGGTATTTTTCCGCCAAGCCTTGCCACAAAAAAAAACAGCCAATCCAAAAATCGGGAGCCTGTAAAAAATCGAGAAAAACCATCCCGATGGGATTATTCATTAATAAAAAATAAAAGTATGAAACAACTTCAACTCATTGGAAGCATTGGCAGACTGGCTGTGACCGGGTTCCTGCTCATCGGGACAGTCTTGCTCTGGAACAAAGGCATTGTTCCAACCTATACCATCGCAATCCTGGTTGTGGCCGGTGGTCTTTTCTGATGGTTATTC
>JAJPZM010000016.1 GCA_021204335.1 Parabacteroides sp.
GTATTATTATTAAGTGCTAATCTATAAAAAATTATTACTATGTCAAACATTACTAGAAGATCATTTCTTCAAAGGGGTGCGGCTGCAGCTGCAGCATTGACCATTGTACCGGGATCCGTTCTCGGAAAAAGTCACGGACACATTGCTCCGACAGATAAACTGAATATTGCCGGTGTCGGTATTGGCGGTATGGGTAATGCTAACCTGAAAAACATGGAGAAAACAGAAAATATTGTTGCTCTCTGTGATGTAGACTGGAAGTATGCAAAACCAGTATTCGACCGTCATCCTCAAGCTAAAAAATACTGGGATTACCGTAAGATGTATGATGAAATGGGTAAATCGATCGATGCCGTATTGGTAGCGACTGCCGACCATACTCATGCTATCATCTCTGCCGACGCGCTGACAATGGGCAAACACGTATATTGCCAGAAGCCGTTGACTCACTCCGTTTACGAATCCCGTTTGCTTACAAACCTAGCTAAGGAATATAATGTAGCCACCCAGATGGGTAACCAGGGTTCTTCAGACGAAGGTACGGACCTCGTTTGCGAATAGATCTGGAACGGTGAGATCGGCGAAATAACAAAAGTGGAATATGCAACCGACCGTCCTATCTGGCCGCAGGGTTTGAATGCCCCCGATAAAGTGAACAAGATTCCTTCTACCTTGAATTGGGATTTGTTCTCCGGTCCGGCACAGGTTCGCCCGTTCAATAAAATTTATCATCCATGGAACTGGCGCGGATGGTGGGCTTACGGAACAGGTGCGTTAGGCGATATGGCTTGCCATATCCTTCATCAGCCGTTCAAAGCGTTGAAGCTGGGTTATCCTACAAAAGTACAGGGTTCTTCTACGTTGTTGTTGCAGGATTGCGCTCCGACTGCACAGCATGTAAGACTAACATTCCCTGCCCGCGACAATATGCCGAAAGTGGGTATGCCTGAAGTTGAAGTACATTGGTATGACGGCGGTATGATGCCGGATCGTCCAAAAGGTTTCCCTGAAGGCAAAGAATTAATGGGCCCCGGTGGTGGTTTGACAATCTTCCATGGAACTAAAGATACGCTGATTTGCGGTTGCTACGGACAACAGCCGTGGTTATTGTCAGGACGTGTTCCTTCGGCTCCGAAAGTATGCCGTCGCGTTCCGAATGCAATGGGTGGTGGTCACGAACAGGATTGGATCCGTGCTTGTAAAGAAAATGCTTCCAGCCGTGTGAAGACTAAATCTGACTTCTCGGAAGCAGGTCCGTTCAACGAAATGGTAGTAATGGGTGTATTGGCTATCCGTTTGCAGAACTTACATAAAGAATTGTTGTGGGATGGTCCTAACATGCAATTCACGAACATTAAGGATAACGAGACACTCAAGATATTGATCAAAGACGACTTCAAGATTGTTGACGGCGACCCGAAATTCAACAAGATCTGGACAGAACCGGCTTTGAATGCAAAACAGTTTGCTCAGGAACTGATCAAGCATAACTATCGTGCAGGTTGGAAGTTACCTGATATGCCTAGATAACAGTTTTAAACTATATAGAAAATGAAGAAGTCAGTATTATTTGCAAGTGCCGCTCTGATGATGTGTTATTTCACATCTTGCGGTGGTGGAAAGAAAACCGAAGAAGCTGCTGCCGACGCATCAGCCGAAACAAAAACCGAAGCAGCCGTGCCTGAATACAAATTATTGGATTTACCGACAGTAGACCTGTCTACATTCCCCAAAGATGCAGACGGTTGGATTACCCTGTTTGACGGAAAAACATTCAACGGCTGGAGAGGTTACAATCGCGAAGACGTGCCTAATGCCTGGGACATCAACGATGGAGCTATCCATATTAAAGGTTCCGGTGCCGGTGAAGCAGGTGCTAAAGACGGTGGCGACCTGGTGTTTGCTCATAAATTCAAGAATTATGAAATTGAATTTGAGTGGAAAGTAGGTAAAGGATCTAACTCAGGTGTGCTTTATATGATCCAGGAAGTAGAAGGGCAGCCTTCTTATGTTTCTGCTCCCGAATACCAGGTGTTGGATAACGCAAACCATCTGGATGCCAAATTAGGTAAGGACGGCAACCGTATGTCTGCTTCCCTGTATGACATGATCCCGGCTAAACCGCAGAACTCTAAACCGTTTGGCGAATGGAACAAAGGTAAGATCATGAGCCACAAAGGAACTATCGTTCATTATCAGAACGACGAACCGGTTGTTGAATATCACTTATGGACTCAGCAATGGAAAGATATGCTGGATGCCAGCAAGTTCAGCAAAGACAAATGGCCGTTGGCTTACGAACTGCTGTTGAACTGCGGTGGAGCAAACAAAGAAGGTTTCATCGGTCTGCAGGATCATGGCGACGATGTTTGGTATCGTGACATCAAGATCAAATTGTTAGACTAATCTTACTTTCTAACGAGTAAGATAATATGAATAATTTCCCGGAACCGGAGGTAAAATGCCGGTTCCGGGATTTTTTTTGCAAAAAAAGCAGATAAATGTTGTAACCTGGTTTCCGAAACGTTAGTCTTATCTGTAAACGAAACAAGTAAAAACATTTTAAATATTGAAATTATGGAAGATTGGTTGGTTCTCCTGGTAGCGATTATTTGTGCGGTAGGTTTGCCGGTTTTATTGCTCATTGTGCTTGTAGTTAGAACTACCAGATCAAAACACGAAGAGCGTATGGCAATGATCGAGAAAGGCATTGTCCTGGAAGAACCGGAAAGGAAAGCAAATAAATTCAACGCACTGCGTAATGGTTTGCTGATGATCGGGTTGGCACTGGGTGCAATTTGCGGTATTGCTTTAGAAGAAACGATGCCAAGTGACTGGGAAGGTTTTGCGGTTATTATTTTTACAGTACTGGGTGGTGGCATTGCTTATCTGGCTTACTTCTTTATCGTTCTTAAAATGATGGAGAAAGAAAAAGAATAATAAAACCGGAATTGATGAACGAACAGAAGTGGATAAAAAGTATTCTGGCAGGGGACACCAAAAGTTTCTCCTGCCTCGTCGCGAAATACCAGCAGATGACATTTACCATTGCCTTCCGTATACTGGAAAATCGCGAGGAGGCAGAAGAAGCCGTACAGGATGCTTTTGTGAAGATGTATCGTGCGCTTCCGTCTTTTCAGTTCGGCAGTAAGTTCTCTACCTGGTTTTACAAAATTGTTTACAATACGGCTATAACCGCTCAAAGAAAGCAGTCGGTAATGGGAAGCTACGACGATGCGATTGCCACCGACCTGACGACAAACGAGATAGACAGTGCTACTGCCATCCTGGAACGGGAAGACCGTAAAGAAATAATAGCCCGGATATTGAAAAAGTTGCCGTCCGACGAGAGCCTGTTGCTCAATCTCTTTTATCTGGAAGAATGCTCCGTCGCTGATATCAGCCAGATTACAGAGCTGACTCCTTCCAATATCAAAGTCAAATTGTTTCGCGGACGCAAACACTTCTACGAGACATTACAGTTAATGATGAAGAAAGAAACTGCATGTGTATTATGAAAACAGTAAATAAAAATACGGACAAACTGACGAAGAAGCTTTTAAAAGAAGGTTTGGTCGAACCCTCTCCCGAGCTGGGTATGCGTATCATGGACCTGATCATGCAGGAAGCCCCGTTGGTAGTTCCGGAAGTGAAGACAGTAAAGATGCGTTCCGGCTTGTCGCCTTTTGTTATTTTCGGAATACTGATGGCCTATTTGCTGCTGGCAGTCGGATTGCTTCTCCTGATAGGCAGACAGCCGGCCAATATGGAGCATGTCTTTAACGGATTGAAAGACAAACTGCCTTATATCCTGACGATCGCTTCCATCATCGGCTCGTTGATATTTTATTCAACCCTGGACAAAGTATTGGCGCTGCGGTATTGATATTACAAATACCACAACGCCAACATAGTAATGCTTTATATATATTATTACGGTTGTTTTCCGATATAAGCCAGAATACCGCCGTCTACATATAATATATGTCCGTTTACAAAGTTGGAAGCATCGGAAGCTAGAAAGACCGCCGGTCCCATCAGATCTTCCGGACTACCCCAGCGGGCAGCCGGTGTTTTCGCGATAATAAACGAATCGAACGGATGACGGGAGCCATCAGACTGAATTTCACGCAGCGGAGCTGTCTGCGGAGTGGCGATATACCCCGGTCCGATACCATTACACTGAATGTTATATTTGCCATATTCGGAAGCGATATTGCGGGTCAGCATCTTCAAACCGCCTTTTGCCGCAGCATAGGCTGAAACCGTTTCGCGTCCCAACTCGCTCATCATCGAACAGATATTGATTATTTTCCCATGTCCTTTCTTTATCATGGAAGGGATAACGGCTTTCGCAACGATGAAGGGGGCAGTCAGATCGATATCCACTACCTGCCGGAAATCTTCCACATCCATTTCAGCCATGGGAATACGTTTAATGATTCCGGCGTTATTAACCAATATGTCTATAATTCCCAAGCTTTTTTCTATATCGGCTACCATTGCTTTCACCTCATCTTCTTTTGTCACATCACACAAATAGCCTTTTGCCGGAATGCCCAAAGCGGCATAATCGGCAAGCGCCTTATCCAGGTGTTCCTGTTTCCGGCAATTAAAAGCAATCTGCGCACCGGCTTCAGCCAGAGCCTGCGCCATAGCAAAACCTATACCGTAAGCCGCACCTGTTACAAGAGCGACTTTTCCTTCCAACGAAAAATTAACCATATCAATAATGTGTTACTATGCCTACTTACTTTAAATCCGTTATCTTAGAAAAATCCTGATCGCCATAATCCAGGTTTTCGCCACTCATTCCCCAGATAAAGGTGTAGTTGTGGGTAGCGGCTGCGCTATGGATAGACCATTCAGGAGAAAGTACAGCCTGATCGCCTTTCATCCAGATATGACGTGTTTCGTCGACCTCTCCCATAAAATGGCAGATAGCCTGATCCTCTGGAATATCAAAATAGAAATAGACTTCCATGCGGCGGCTGTGAACGTGTGCCGGCATGGTGTTCCAAACACTGCCCGGCTTCAGTTCGGTCATTCCCATCTGCAATTGGCAGGTAGGCAATACCTGGTTCACGATCATTTTATTGATGTTGCGGTCGTTCGACATTTCAAGCGAGCCCATGGCAGCGACAACGGCATCGGCTTTCGTGATCTTCTTATCCGGATAATTGCGGTGAGCCGTAGTCGAGTTGAAATAGAACTTGGCAGGATTCTTCGGATCCTTACTTGCAAAGGTTATTTCACGATCGCCGGAGCCCAGATAAAGAGCTTCCTTGAAATCGAGTTCGAAAACAGCGTCGCCGGCTTTCACTGTACCGGGACCACCAACGTTAAAAAGTCCCAGCTCGCGACGTGTCAGGAAGTAAGGAGCTTTCAACGGATCGATCGCTTCGAGCGGCAAGACTTCGCCAACCGGCATGGCACCGCCAACAATCATGCGGTCGTACATAGAGTAAACCATATTCACTTCATCAGGGGCAAAGACCGTTTCGATCAGGAAATCCCGACGGATACGTTTTGTATCGTACAGCTTTGCATCTTCCGGATGCGCGGCATAACGCAATTCATAATTTGTTTTCATACTGATTCTATTTTCTTTTTATTATTATTCCAATGAATGATCGGCTTTTACATCGCTCTCCCCTTTTCAGGCACGCAGGTTAGTCCATTCGGTGTAAGGCGCCGACCAAAACTCGTTGGTTGCTGGTAATCCCAATGCCAGCAAACCGACAGAGCATAAATACAAACTCCCCGTATTTATATAAGACTCGGACATCTCTATTTGTTCACCGGTGAAACCGACACGCAACCAACCGTTTGCATCAAAGTTCTTCGACGATTTCATCTGGTTACGGATCACGGCAGTCATGGCACAACGTACTTGGGCAGGCTTCACCCTCTCGGATAATACCTGCAACAAACTGGCCTGTGCCAACGCATGGAATGCACCGAAACGATACACGATAGAACGGCCGACAACCGGGAAAGTGCCTTCGGGTGAGATAAAACGCTCCAACTGTTCGGCATAACGGGTCAAACGCGATAACTGCGTATCGAGAAAGCCGACGTCATCCAGCCCATGCTTTTTCATTACCAGCAAAACATCGGTCAGCATCGGGTGGATCACGAAACTATTGTAATAATCCATGTGGAAATCAGCGCCATCGCCATACAACGCATCTCCTTTATACCATTCGTCACGAAATTTATTCACGCCATAAGTCAGACGGTCCATATCGCATTCGCCGGTAAATTCGAGCAGAGCAGCCTCCACCATCGAGGCAAACAACAGCCAGTTACTTTCCCAGGGCTTGATAACACGACTACGTTTCAATTCCATAATCATCCACTCCTTTGCTTGCGGATCCAGTCGGTCCCACAGTTGAGTGCGTGCACGCAATAATCCCTGCGCCAGGAAAGCGGCATCCACCAAAGGCTGATAAGGCTTGCCAAACACCAGATAATCGGGAGAGTCGGGATTCACGGCATTCTTCAATCCCTTTAATGTAAGCTTGATATATTTATCACGCAATTGCCCTTCCGGCGTATTATCCGGCCCCAACTCCAGCCAGGGAGCAATGCCGCAAACAAGACGTCCGACAGCCTCCAGATGCGAAAACTCGCTCCGATCTTTTGCCAACGACTCGTAAGGCATATTCTTTTTCAGCGTATTGTTACTCAGGTTCACCAATACAGGGTCGGCAATACGTGTTAATGTTTCTACCCAGAACGCGCGGTCCTGTGCCCCTGCCTGTTGTGCCACTCCTGCAAAAGAGAAACACAGACAGCTGAATAAAACGACACAAACTCTCAACAGATTTATCATAAAGCACTATTTTCCGTTCAGTTTTTTCAGACGCATCAATGCTTCTACATAATAATAATCGGCATAAGTAAGCGGCACATCCACTTCACTGTCACCCGGCAAGTGCCCGGTTGAATGCATCAATGCAAAGCTGCAGTCCTCCCCTCGGGCCGCTAGATATTCAGGACCTGTTAACGAACGGACCTGCTGCTCGGCAAAATCCCGATAACTCTGCGCATCTTCGCTCTTATCCAGCTGACTCAGTTCGACCAGGGCGGAAGCCATAATAGCCGCGGCAGAAGCGTCTCTCGGTACGTTAGGAATACCCGGAGCATCAAAATCCCAATAAGGCACCTTGTCGGCTGGCATATTCGGGTGGTTCATAAGAAAAGCTGCAATATGTTTAGCCTGATTCAGGTATTCCGGCTTACCGGTTTCGCGTGCCATCATAGTGAACCCGTACAAAGCCCAAGACTGGCCGCGGGCCCATGCCGATTCATCGGCATATCCTTGGTGTGTTTGTTTTTTATGAGGCACGCCGGTTATCGTATCATAAGAGACAAC
Organism: Parabacteroides sp.; assembly: GCA_021204335.1. GTDB lineage: Bacteria > Bacteroidota > Bacteroidia > Bacteroidales > Tannerellaceae > Parabacteroides. The sequence continues at coordinate 7,382 of JAJPZM010000016.1, forward strand.
ATGATAACAGCTGTAATCGTCACGAAAATGATTATTCATCGTTTTATCGGCATGCGAAACGGCCATCTTCAGGAAACGGTCGTCGCCCGATGCCTTGGATGCCCAGCTGAAAAACTCCAAATTCATCATATTATCGATAATGACCGGGAACTGCCAGATATCCTTGTTGAAATCCCACGAACGGATTGCTCCCACCCGTTCATCAAAACGGGTTGCCAACGAATTGGCCCCTGTCAGCATCACCTCTTTATATTTCGGTTTACCGGTTAGGCGGTAACCGTTGCCATAACTACAGTTAAGCATGAAGCCTACATCATGGCTATAGGTTATATTCTTTACCTCTTCCACACGGTCGGTGTACATCTCGGCATACTTCTTCAATTCCGGTGTCGGATCGTTTTCATACAGATACCACAGTTCACCGGGAAAGAAACCGCTGCACCACCACGAATAATCGCTGGTCTCAAGTGTTCCCTCTTTATTAATTGTTTTAGGGAGGCGGCCTTCCTGGTTCTCCAGTTCTTTAGCCATCAGCAGAGCCTGTTCGGTTGAAGCCTTCAAACCACGATCGATAACATCGGCAAGAGGCTCCTGTTTTGGCTGCGAATCACAAGAAGACAGAAGTACTGTGAACGCAAACACGCCGTAAGAAAGAAATTTGTTCATGACAATTAGATTATAGATTATTTATGTTTGAGGCAAATATACAGGTTTATATTCTAAAAAACGACATGGTCTTACGAAAAAGGCAAAAACCGCAGGATATAAAGAGCTCTCCGGCACCTGTAACAATATTGAAATATATTTGTAATATTTACTTCAAGCCGACTTAACCCCCTTTTAATATATATTACCTTACTTTGCACCAGAATCAAGAGGAAAAACAACGTGAAAAAGTTTTTTTTGAAAAAATTGTAGAAGGGGGGATTATTGATCAGCGGGAGCGTAACCAGCTTCACGATCCTGCTAATTATCTTTTTCCTGTTTAAAGAAGCTTCCGGACTTTTCAACAGCCCGGTCGTAGAAGAAGGATATGTGCTTGCCGTACACAACGGCAACGAGGCAGACCGCCTGTCGCCGGAAACGATCATGGATATTTTCGATGCCAAAATAACCAACTGGAAAGAGTTGAACGGCAAAGACGAAGAAATCCTGGTATTCCGCTTTTCCGATCTGACCAATTATTTCAGTGAAGAAGAACTGGGAGACGAGTTTCAGTATGTACCGGATAAAATCAGCGAACTGGTCGGCAGGGAACCGGGTATTATCGCGTTCTTCCCCCGACAATATCTGGCAAAAAATTTTGACGGTACCGTACTGCCCGAAGAAAAGATCTCGCTCTCCGACTTCTTTGCCGGCACCAAATGGTATCCGACATCTACCCCTGCCCCTATCTTCGGGCTGATCCCCCTTTTGCTGGGAACCTTGCTGGTCAGTATCGGGGCAATCGTCCTTTCGCTTCCGTTCGGAATGGCAGTAGCCATTTATCTAGCAGAGATTGCCGGTAAGCGGACACGGGAGATATTAAAACCGGTGATCGAATTGCTGGCGGGAATACCCTCTGTTGTTTACGGGTTCTTCGGACTGGTCGTCATCGTTCCGCTTATCCAGAAAAGCTTGCATCTGCCGGTAGGCGAAACGGCTTTTGCAGGTAGTGTGGTCCTGGCAATCATGGCATTGCCTACCATCATTACGGTAGCCGAAGATGCCATGCGCACAACACCGAGGGCCACGAAAGAAGCCAGCCTGGCATTGGGCGCCACCCAATGGCAAACCATTTATAAAGTGGTTATTCCCTACTCCATATCCGGTATCACCTCAGCCATTGTGCTGGGCATCGGACGTGCCATCGGAGAAACAATGGCGGTACTGATGGTTACCGGTAACACCGCCGTTATCCCGACTTCTTTCTTCGAGCCGGTACGAACAATCCCCGCCACGATCGCGGCGGAACTCGGAGAAGCGCCTGCCGGAGGAGCTCATTATGAAGCGTTATTCCTGCTGGGAGCGGTTTTGTTCCTTATCACACTGCTGTTAAGCATTACAGTAGAATATATCTCATCCAAAAGAAAAATGTAAGTAAGATATGACACCTGTCCACAAATTAGGTAATGTAGATACCCAAAAACGAACCTCGCAGAAAGTGGCGTTCGGTATATTCAAACTACTCAGCTTCCTGGTCGTAGCGATCCTTTTTCTGATCCTCGGTTTTATCATCCTAAGGGGGGGGGAAGTAATCAACTGGGATTTCCTAACCAAAGCGCCGACGGAAGGAATGACAGCCGGAGGTATTTTTCCGGCCATCGTCGGAACGCTCTATCTGGTATTGGGTAGCAGTATCATCAGTTTCCCGATCGGGATCATGAGCGGTATTTATATGAATGAATACGCAACCAACGGCAAACTGATCCGGTTTATACGTATCATGACCAATAATCTGAGCGGCGTTCCCTCCGTCGTGTTCGGTTTGTTCGGAATGTCCCTGTTCGTAAATACACTGGGATGGGGCGACTCGATTATTGCCGGTTCGTTCACCCTGGCATTGATGTCGCTTCCTCTGATTATCCGTACTACGGAAGAGGCGTTGAAAAGTATCGACAATTCGTTTCGCGACGGAAGCCTGGCATTGGGAGCCACCAAGTTGCAGACTATCCAACACGTCGTACTGCCTATGGCATTTCCGAATATCATTACCGGTTTGATCCTATCGATCGGGCGTGTATCCGGCGAAACGGCACCTATCCTGTTTACAGTTGCCGCCTACTTCCTGCCGAAACTGCCGGACAGCATCTTCGACCAATGTATGGCATTGCCTTATCACTTATACGTAATCTCCACCAGCGGAACGGATATAGAAGCTTCGCGTGGCATGGCTTACGGAACAGCGTTGGTGCTGATAGCGATTGTATTGATTGTAAACCTGCTGGCAAATGCGCTGAGAAGTTATTTTGCCAAAAAGGTAAAGATGAATTAAACAACAAATATATATGATAAAGATTGATACTCAGAACGTAGATTTCTATTACGGGGATTTTCACGCCCTTAAGAACATCTCGATGCAAATAGAGGCAAATACCTCAGTCGCTTTCATCGGCCCGTCGGGTTGCGGCAAATCAACTTTCCTCCGGTTGTTCAACCGTATGAACGATTTGATACTTGACACCCGCATGGAAGGAAAGATTCTGATCGACGGAAGGGATATCTACGAGAAAGGAGAAAAGGTAGACCAGTTGCGCAAAAACGTTGGCATGGTGTTCCAGAAGCCCAACCCTTTTCCTAAGACAATCTTCGAGAACGTGGCATACGGGCTGCGTGTAAACGGAGTGAAAGATAATGACTATATCGAAGAAACAGTTGTTAAAACCCTGAAACAGGTAGTACTTTGGGACGAGGTGAAAGACAAGCTCAAAGAGTCGGCTTTCGCCCTCTCCGGCGGACAACAGCAACGTCTCTGCATCGCCCGCGCCCTCGCCATCTCTCCGTCTATCCTGCTGATGGACGAACCGACCTCGGCACTCGACCCGATCTCGACAAGCAAAATCGAAGATTTAATACACGAACTGAAAAAGGATTATACCATCGTAATCGTCACCCACAATATGCAGCAGGCAGCGCGTGTCAGCGACAAAATAGGTTACTTCTATCTGGGCGAACTGATCGAGTTCGATAATACACGAAAGATATTTACAAATCCGGAAAAGGAATCGACCCAGAATTACATTACGGGACGGTTCGGATAAAGAAGGAATAATACAAGTAGATTCATGAAAGTAATAGATCAGGAGATTGCCTCCCTAAAGAACAGTATCAGTGAAATGTGGGCATTGGTCCACCAACAGTTATACAATGCAGGCGAAGCGATGCTGACCGGTAACAAGGAGCTGGCCTACAAAGTGATCAGCCGCGAACGTCGTGTCAATGCCTTTGAATTGAAAATAGACAGCGATTGTGAAGACATCATCACCCTCTATGCACCCGTAGCCGTCGACCTGCGTTTTGTACTCGCCATGTACAAGATCAATACGAACCTGGAACGTCTGGGCGACTTTGCCGAAAGCATTGCCCGCTTTGCCGGCAACTTACCCGATGGCGAACCGGTCGATCCGGAACTGATGAAAGCGACACGCGTGGAAGACATGTTGCAGGAATTACTCAGCATGCTCTCGCTCGCCCAGGAAGCTTTCGAGAAAGAAAACTCGGAAATTGCTTCCCGTATCTTCCTGAAAGATAACCTGATCGACGAGATAAATCACCGGTCGACAAAGATTATCGCCGATTACATAGAAAGTCATCCGGGCAGCGCATTGGTTGGCTTATATATGGCGGGCGTGATCCGTAAGATGGAACGTTTCGGCGATCACTGCACCAATATTGCCGAAGAACTGATCTTCTATCTGGATGCCAAGGTAATGAAGCATATCGGTAAGACAGAAATTAATGTATCTTTGCATCCCAAATAAACAGAAAAAGATTCATGAAACGACTCACAAGACTTTACTTGTCAGCCCTTCTGGCAGGAATTGCTTTTACCGCAACTTCTCAGACATTAATTCCCAACAACCAGGAAGTATTCAAACTTTCCCTCGAAACTCATGGATCTTACAACGAAGCGCTGTCGGGCGAAGCGGAGCGCGACAGGTTTCTACTGAACGACTTCAAGGTGGAAGCGACCGGGACAGTGACTCCCTGGCTTTCATACGCCTATCGACAAGTTCTTTGCTATCACAACGAATGGGTACGTGCCAACGGATTCGGTTCATATATCAAGAATGCGTGGGTAAACCTGCAACTATCGGAAAAGTTATCGGCAACTGCCGGTAAGCAGGATGCCGCCTGGGGTGGTTTCGAGTACGATGAAAATGCCTATCGGATATATGATTACAGCGATATGAACGACTGGATGGATTGCTATTTCACCGGCGTCGGCATCAGTTATGCCCCGACAGAGACGCAGGAAGTATGTTTCCAGGTGACCAACGGCAGCGATAACCGCAGTAAATCGCCCTCCTTCTACAACCTGGGATGGAACAGCAGTTATCTGGATGAATTATTATCCCTGCGCTATTCCGTAACAGCAGGCCAACAGGCTAAAGGGGAATGGGTGTGGATGGCATGGGCAGGCCAGCAGGTAGAAGCAGGCAAGTTCCTGGGATACTTCGATGTGATGTACACACGCGGACAATCGGACCCGCTAGGTTTACTGGAAGAACAGTTTGCACCGGAAGACGAAGAATCCGGTGCATGGATCGGCAATACCGGCTATCTGTCGTTGGTTACCCGCCTGAACTACCGTATCCATCCAAAATGGAATGTATTCGTCAAGGGTACGTATGAGACAGCTTCTGTTTACAAAGCCAACGGCCCTTACGAATCTGGGAAATACCGCACGTCATGGGGCTACAAAGGCGGAGTTGAATTTTATCCGATGGCAGACGACAACCTGCACCTCTTTCTGACCGCCAGCGGACGGTCTTACAACCTGGCAGAAAGAGGAAAGGCGCTCGATGCCCTCCCCGAGGGGAACACCGCACGTCTTTCGGTCGGGTTTATTTATAAGACACCTTTATTCTGATATACTGACTTGCATGCACCAAAGCATGCGCCTTGTCAGAACTCCGAAGTAAAATGAAACTTGATGTCCGGGAAGTCCTGCTGTGCCATCGTCAGTACATAACCGGAATCAGCCAGATAGACATCGCGGCCTTCCTTGTCGACTGCCATGTATTGCGATTTACGTTTCTTGAAGTTCTCCAATGCGGCCTGGTTCTCGCTTTCGATCCAGCAGGCTTTGTAGAGGCTGATAGGTTCCCATTTACATTGTGCACCGTATTCGTGAAGCAGGCGGTATTGAATGACTTCAAACTGCAACTGCCCTACCGTACCGATAATCTTACGCCCGTTGAACTGGTTGGTAAAGAGCTGGGCGACACCTTCGTCCATCAACTGCTCGATGCCTTTATTCAACTGTTTAGCCTTCATCGGATCGGCATTTTCGATATACTTGAACATTTCCGGTGAGAAGCTTGGCAATCCTTTGAAGTGAAGTTCTTCGCCGGAAGTCAGCGTATCGCCGATCTTGAAATTGCCGGTATCCGGCAAACCGATGATGTCACCGGCAAAAGCCTCATCCACCGTTTCTTTCTTCTGAGCCATGAAAGCCGTCGGACTGCTGAAACGCAGTTGCTTACCGAAACGGACATGTTTATAAAGAGCATTACGCTCGAAACGACCCGAACATATCTTTACGAAAGCGATACAACTACGGTGGTTCGGATCCATATTGGCATGGATTTTAAAGATGAAACCGGTAAAGTTATCTTCTTCCGGCTCAACCACACGCTCCACAGCCTGGATAGGACGGGGCGAGGGGGCTATCTTAACAAAGCAATCCAGCAGTTCCTTCACACCGAAATTATTGAGCGCCGAACCGAAGAAAACCGGAGCAATATCGCCACGCAGATAAGTTTCCACGTCGAACTCAGGGTAAACACCTTCGATCAGCTCGATGTCCGAGCGAAGTTTTTCAGCCAGCGTATCGCCGATGTGGCTTTCCAGTTCCGGACTGTTGATATCGTTGAACTCGATCTTCTCCGTCACATATTGCTTGCTCGGCGTATACAAGTCGAGTTTCTGTTCATATATATTATATACGCCCTTAAAACGCTGTCCCATATCGATTGGCCAGCTTAGCGGACGAACCTTTATCTGCAATTCTTCTTCTATCTCATCCAGCAGATCGAAAGGGTCTTTACCGTCGCGGTCCATCTTATTGACAAACACGATAACCGGCGTCTTGCGCATACGGCAGACTTCCATCAGCTTACGGGTCTGCGCTTCCACACCTTTAGCGATGTCGATCACAATAATTACACTGTCGACGGCTGTCAGCGTACGGAATGTATCTTCCGCAAAGTCCTGGTGACCGGGCGTATCGAGGATATTCACTTTATACCCCTCATAGTCGAAGGCCATAACAGAGGTTGCAACGGAGATTCCACGCTGTTTTTCTATTTCCATCCAGTCGGAAGTAGCTGTTTTCTTAATCTTATTCGATTTAACGGCACCGGCCACATGGATTGCACCACCAAACAACAATAGTTTTTCGGTCAGTGTAGTCTTTCCGGCATCCGGGTGGCTGACAATAGCAAACGTTCTTCTTCTTTTAATCTCTTCTGAATATTGACTCATTGTATATATCGTTTATTTTATTTCAACAGGGTTATTAACATAGTTATCAACAGGGTTATCAACACCCTACATCCTCTCCATGCAAACATGAAGACTGGCTTCCCAATGAGGAATAGTAATACCGTATGTTTCTTTTATCTTACTCTTATTCAACACGCTATAAGGGGGTCTTACAGCTCGTGTGGGAAAATCTTTCGATTCGATAGGACGGACACGATATTCGATTCCGGCTATCTGAAGGATTTTTACGGTAAAATCATACCAACTGCAAACACCTTCGTTCGAGTAATGATAAATACCTGGCACAAAAGCGCCTTTTTCACCGGCAGTAACGACTGCAAGGATCACTGCTGCCAGATCACCCGCATAGGTCGGCGTTCCTATCTGGTCGAATACAAACCCCAGTTCATCCCGTTCTTTACCCAAGCGGAGCACTGTCTTTACGAAATTACTCCCGAACTCCGAGTATAACCAGGCAGTACGGATAATCACCGCATCCGGGCACACTTCCATCAAGGCTTCTTCACCTGCCAGCTTGGTGCGACCATAGGCAGACACCGGACGCGTATCGTCGGATTCCTTATACGGACGATAATTCGTGCCGCTGAAAACATAGTCGGTCGACACATGAATGATCTTTGCTCCGGCTTCGCGGGCAGCTTCGCCCAATACACGCACCGCATAGCAATTGATCCGGCGACACAAATCTTCGTTATCTTCCGCCTTATCGACGGCCGTATAAGCGGCGCAATTCAATATATAATTTACCTGATTATCTTTTACTATGGCTTTTACTGCAGCCGGGTCTGTTATATCCAACGTATCGACATCCGTAAACAGGAAATTATATTGCGGATATTGGTCGGTTAACAGACGGATAGAATTACCCAGTTGTCCGTTGGCACCTGTTACTAAGATTGTTTCCATTTTGCTAGTCTTCTAATTTCAGTTCTCCGTTCATATCTTCGCGATACTTTTCGGCAAGGATGGCCAGAAAAGAACTGATCTGTTTGATCGCTTCCTGTGTTTCGGGGCTGACAGGTTTTCCCTGCATCCGAAGAAGCAAATAGCCGTAGATAGCATTAAAGCAGGTTTCCAGCTCAGGCAGTTCTTCACCGCCCGATTTAGCCCGGAGCTGCACGATATAAGGAAGCGTTTTGTAGTAAGCCGCCCCGTAAACCATCTCTTTCGTAGACTTCAATAAACGCAGATGCAGGTCGGTAAGGGCAATGATCACGTTCTTATTCAATTGGATATGCCCTTTTTCCCTGACGCCTTCGCCCCGCATCATATCGATCAGTTCCTCATACCATTTCGCAATTTCTTTCTTTACTTCGTCCGGCTGGTCGTATTGGGCAATGACAGTACGACGAATGGAATCGATATCAAAATTATTGGCACGTATCAGGTCTTCCACCTGCCACATGTACAATAAATATTCGGCTATATTTTCTTTTCTTTTTTGTTCCGCTATAATCATAGCTACAAATATACACTATATTCGGATAACGCCTGATAAAAATCCACATCTTTAACACCCAACTGGCGGCAAGCCAGGCGTGCAGCATTCAGGTTTGTAAGGAAATAACCGTCCGGGATATGTATCGGGAAATCACCGTAACGGGTTTGCAGGAAAGTAGCTCCGTCCTTCTCGACTACCGGATGCTCGTTATAAGCGATCGCCGTGATATCTTCCCGTACTTCTTCCGCCAATTGCCTGACGGCGGAGTCTCCCTCAAAATAAATCAGTTTGCCTTCACGCTCTATTAAGGTAGTGAAGTTCTTAAAGGTATCGTAATAGGCATCCGGGGTAGGATGATCGGTATCCGGCGTCCACGACAAATTCGTCAGGATGGCGATATGAGGACGGTAAAATTCAAGCTGGAAACGTTTCTCCAAAGCAGAAGTAACATGTTCGTCTCCCTCGATCAGAGCAATACGCGCTTCATAACTCATCCGCACACGGTTAGGCAATAAAGGGACCTCGCTGGTCAACGCATAATCGAAAGCCAGCTTTTGCCGTTGAAGGGCACAAACAATCATCGAGATGATCGTTTTCTTTCCACGGCTACCCGCAACAACCACCCTTGTTTTCTCCTTTGTCCGCTGAAATATAAATTCAGGTATCGAGAGAATCAATAATCCTAATTCTTTTGCCTTTATCAACTCGGGATTGTCTTGTTTGACAGTTGCCCCAAGAACGACAAAATTATTCTCCTTTGTTAATCTCTCCGGAAACCAACCATCCCCACGACAAGAACAACCGGCTGCAAGTAACTTTGCTATCACGTCCTCTGCCAGACCCTCGCCGGAGACACTGACATCATAGCCCTTCTCATGAATAGCCAAAGCCAGGTCAAACACAAGAGGTTCGGTTGCGGAGATTAAATGAACTTTTCGCATTGCTTAGATTTTGCCGCAAATGTACACATTTTCATCAAGCTTCAACATATCGGGAATAGAAAAAAACTTGCTTATATTTGACACAAAAAAAGTGAAATGAATATACAAATAATTGATACAGGTTACTTTTACGCGGATGGCGGAGCCATGTTCGGAGCCATCCCCAAAACAGCGTGGAGCCGGCGTTATCCGAGTAACGAAACGAACGGCTGCATCCTTTCAATGAGAAGCCTTTTGATTACGACGGATAGCGGAAAAGTGATCCTTGTCGACAACGGAGCAGGCAACAAACATCTCAAACAACTAGGCTATTACAACTTCTTCGATCTGGTCGACCTGGGAGACGAACTGCGCAAACGGGGCATCGAGCCCGGGCAGGTGACAGATGTAATATTGACTCATTTACATTTCGACCACTGCGGATATTCTACACAGACAGATAAAAAGACAGGTGGGTTATCCCCTTCTTTCCCAAATGCCACCCATTGGGTTAGCCGGAAACAATGGGAGAACTTCCTGCACCCGAATGCGCTGGAAAAAGATTCTTATTTTATAGAAAACATGCAAGCGATCGCAGACAGGAATTTACTGCAACTGATCGATACGGATACCAACATCTGTCCCGGTGTCGAACTGCGCCTCTTTGACGGGCATACCCCCGGTCAGATCGTACCTTATATCGATACCCCGGAACGCACGTATGTTTTTGTCGGAGACGTTATTCCTTTGGTTGCCAGCGTTTCACCGGAGTGGATTTCGGCATACGACACCTACCCCGTAATCTCCTGGAATGAAAAGATCCGCCTGTTGGACGAGGCATGTAACAAAGGCCAGGCACTGATATATTGCCACGATGCCTATACCAAATGTAGTACTGTAAAAAAGGTAAATAACTTTTATACAAAAGAAAAAATACTGCTTTAAGTACGGACGTACACGTTATTTTACTATCTTTACGCTCAATCTACTACAATTTTAATTATCATGAAAAAGACATTATCCCTATCTTTCATTTTGTTGGTACTTGTCCTGGCGGTAAGCGCATGCGATTCAAGCAAACAGGAATCGGAAAAAGTACTTCGCCATGTAGTGATGTTCGGTTTCAAACCGGATGTGCCGGCCGAACAGGTGAAAGAGGTAGAAGATGCATTCTGCCAGTTACCCTCCAAGATCGAGCAGATCAAAGGATACGAATGGGGCACCGATTGCAGTCCCGAAGGATTACAACAAGGCCTCACCCATTGTTTTTTCCTCACTTTCCATTCGGAAGCCGACCGCGATGCCTATCTGGTGCATCCCGCCCATAAAGCTTTCGGCAAAGTGCTGGGGGGCAAAGCGTCGGCCGTCACCGTCGTGGACTACTGGACAAAATAACACAAACTCATTTTTTATATTTTATAACGCATGAATAAACTAAGCAAATGCACGCTGCTATGTGCAGCTTTCGTCGGCATGATCGCATGTTCCGACGGTAAAATCGCGAAAGGCGATTATGGAGTGATTCCTCTCCCGCAGGAAGTTTCAATAACAAACGGAGCTTCTTTTGTATTAACGTCCTCTACTTCAATTATCTACCCGGAAGGAAATGATTTATTGAAACAGGCCGGCGAATTCTTGGCGTCCTATGTTAAGGAAGCAACCGGCTATGCGCCGAAAGTGGTAACCGAGAAAAGTTCGAAATCGACCTTGCTGTCGATTGACAAAAGTATTTCCAATCCGGAAGGCTACCGACTGACTGTTACACAGGAAGGCATCGAGTTGGCAGGCGCATCCGAAGCTGGCGTTTTCTATGGCATACAGACTTTACGTAAATCGATCCCTGCCGTAGCCGAAGGCATGGACATCGAGCTTCCGGCCGTTACGATCAATGATTATCCCCGTTTTGCCTACCGCGGCATGCATCTGGATGTATCGCGTCATTTCTTCCCGGTCGAGTCCATCAAGAAATACATCGATATATTGGCACTGCACAATATGAACACTTTCCGCTGGCACCTCACCGATGATCAGGGATGGCGTATTGAGATCAAGAAATATCCGGAACTGACGACAATCGGTTCGAAACGTAAAGAAACTGTGATCGGGCATAACACCGGCGAATACGACGGCAAGCCTTACGAAGGATTCTATACATAGGATGAAATACGCGACGTAATTGCCTACGCCAAAGAACGTTTCATCACAATCATTCCTAAAATAGACCTGCTCGGACACCAGCAAGCCGCATTGGCTGCTTATCCGGAATTGGGTTGCACAGGCGGTCCGTATGAAGTATGGACACAATGGGGTATCTCCGACGATGTGATCTGTGCCGGTAATCCCAAAGCGATGGAATTCCTGCAAGACGTATTGTCGGAAGTGATTGATCTGTTCCCGTCCGAATATATCCATATCGGTGGCGACGAATGTCCGAAAGTACGCTGGAAAACCTGCCCGAAATGCCAGGCCCGCATCAAAGCAGAAGGTATCAAGGCTGATAAAAAACACAGCGCGGAAGAATATCTGCAAAGCTCCGTCATCTCACAGATGGAGAAATTCATGGAAAGCAAAGGACGCCACATCATCGGCTGGGATGAAATCCTGGAAGGCGGACTGGCTCCGAATGCTACGGTTATGAGCTGGCGTGGTGTAGACGGCGGCATCGAAGCAGCCAAACAACATCACAATGTGATCATGACTCCGAATACTTATCTTTATTTCGACTATTACCAGTCGACCGACACAGAAAACGAACCGATGGCCATCGGTGGTTACCTGCCGTTGGAACGGGTATATTCATTGGAACCGACTGCCGGTATTCCCGACGAATATAAGAAATATGTAATCGGTGTTCAGGCCAACTTATGGACAGAATATATCCCGACATTCGCACAGGTTAAATATATGGTAATGCCGCGTATGGCCGCCCTTGCCGAGGTGCAATGGACTGACCCGAGCAAGAAAGAATATCAGAGTTTCCTGCCCCGTCTGGTTCGTATGACAAAACCGTATGACCGCCTGGGTTACAACTATGCAAAAAAACATCTTCGACATTCAGGCTGAATTCACAACCGATACGGAGAATGGCGAAATCGTTGTAAACCTGTCGACTATGGGCGACGGTGACATCTATTATACACTGGACGGCAGCGAACCGACCAGCGCAAGCAATAAATATGAAGCTCCTGTAAAGATAAAGGAAAACGCAACGATCAAAGCCGTTGTAGTACGTCCTTCGGGCAACAGCCGCGTATTCTCAGAAAAGATCAACTTCAGTAAATCGACAGCGAAACCTGTTACCTTGCGTGTTGCCCCGAGCAAAGGTTACGAATTTAACGGTGGTCCCGAAATGACAGACGGTCTGACCGGCGATTCAAACTACAAGACCGGCCGCTGGTTGGGCTTCCAGGGTAAAGATCTGGATGCTGCCATCGACCTAAAACAGCCTGTCGAGATCAGCAAGGTATCTTTCAATACCAATGTGGTTAAAGGCGATTGGATCATAGGAGCTGCCGGAGTTACTGTAAAGGTTTCCGAAGATGGACAGAATTTTAAAGAAGTCGCTTCCAAAGTGATTCCTTCATTGAAACAAACTGATAAGGATGGCATTTACCCGCAGGAAATCACATTCACTCCGGTGAAAGCGCGCTATATTGAAGTTATTATTAAGAGCGACAAGTTGCCGGCATGGCATGGTGGCGCAGGTAACCCGGCATACTTGTTCGTGGACGAGATTATTATTGAATAAGAAACGGACAGAAGAACAAAAGAACAAAAAGGCTGCACTTCAAGACGGAGTTGCAGCCTTTTTCATACCTTTGCCACAAACATATAATTTATAATTTGCCATGAAAAGAAATATGCTACTATTGGCAGCCATCTATTCCTGCTATAACCTGTTTGCCGAAGAGGTGATCGTAAAGCAGTTCAGATATGCCGGCCCTTACGAGGTCAAAAAGCCGTTCCTCAACGACAGCCTCGATGTAAACAGTAAGAAGTTTACGGAAAAAGAGTTACTGAAAACAGCGATTCCGTTTAACAATATCCGCCTGAGCGCACAGACGCTCGATGCGAATGTCAATGGCGAACAAACACTCCCGGCATCTTCTCTGCCGTATCATATCGGACTGGCCTCGTTCTATCTGAACAGCGACCGGTATGTAAAAGGAAATCTGCAGGTAAAAGGGTTGGATACCTACGAGGTATATGTGAACAACGAAAAGCAAACGCCGGCCGACGGCAAAATCGCTTTAACACTGGAACCTCATCGTTACGAAGTCGTTATCAAATATCTTTCGGAAAAAGACAAGCCGGGTTCTTTGAAAGTAACTTTCGATACGGAAGCCGAAGCCGTTGTTACGGCAACGACCAAGCCGGAAAAACACTACACGATCAGCGAAGTGCTCGACGGTACCCGCATCCGCTCGGTAAGCCTCTCCCCCAACGGGAAATATCTGCTGACTTCTTACCAGACCACCTTCCCTGGCGGTAAAACAGAATCGTTCCAGCAGGTAACCGACCGCGTCGACGGACAGGTGCCGGTTGAAAGCAGTACAAACAATTATAGCTGGACACCACAGAGCAACCGCTTGTATTATACCCGCAACGGGCTGCAAGGCAAAGAGTTGGTCACCATCGATCCAGCCACCAAGGCAGAAAGTGTCCTCACCGCCAATTTGCCCGACGGCTGGTTCGTCTTCTCCCCGACCGAAGATTACCTGATCTTCACCGTATCGGAAGAAGGGCCCCAAAAGGACGAAGATATGGAAGAAATACTTGTTCCCGACGACCGTCAGTCAAGTTGGCGTACCCGTTATTTTCTGCATAAATACGACCTGGCAACCGGTTTGTTCGAACGTCTGACTTACGGATACAACTCCACTTCGCTCAACGATATATCCAAAGACGGCCGTTATCTGTTGTTCACCAGCCGGGAAGCGACCCTGACCCAGCGTCCGTTCAGCACCACGACTCTTTTCCGGATGGATTTGCAGACAATGGAGAGTGAAAAGATTCTGAAAGATCCGTTTATCAGTTTCGCCTGCTTCTCTCCCGACGGGAAACAGTTGGCTGTCGCAGCTTCAGGAGAAGCATTCGACGGTATCGGGCTGAACATTGCACCGGGACAAACATCAAATACTGCCGACGGGCAACTCTTTATCTACGACCTGGCCAGCAAACAAGCAACAACTGTAACCAAAGAGTTCGACCCGTCTGTCCAGAATTTTACGTGGAACAACTATGGCAAGCAAATCTATCTGCAAGGCGAAGATAAAGATTGTGTCCGCCTGTATGTACTCAATCCGGCAAATGGAAAGATCAACCCGATTCCGTTGAAAGAGGAGATCTTATCTGACTTCACGATTGCCGAAGCGGCTCCCGAACTGGTTTACTTCGGCGAAAGTGCCTTCAACTCGCAACACCTTTATTCCGTCAACCTGAAAAAGAATGCGATAATCTGCCTGAAAGACCTTTCCGAAACAATCCTGAAAGATGTTACGTTGGGCGAAGTGCACGACTGGAACTTCCAGGCGGCTGCCGGCGATACCATTTACGGTCGCTACTACCTGCCCCCTCATTTCGATCCGAATAAGAAATATCCACTGATCGTAAATTATTACGGTGGAACCAGCCCGACGGAACGTTCGTTGGAAAACCGTTATCCGTCGCATACTTACGCGACCTTAGGTTATGTGGTTTATATCATTCAGCCAAGTGGTGCTACCGGCTTCGGACAGGAATTCTCGGCTCGCCACGTCAATGCCTGGGGAAAACGTACAGGAGACGAAATCATCGAAGGGACAAAGAAGTTCTGCGCAGAACATAACTTCGTCGATGCCAAAAAGATCGGTTGTATCGGCGCTTCCTACGGCGGCTTTATGACACAATACCTGCAAACCAAAACGGATATCTTTGCCGCCGCCATCTCGCATGCCGGTATCAGCGATATTACCAGTTATTGGGGAGAGGGTTACTGGGGATACTCTTACAGTTCGCTGGCTACTGCCAACAGTTATCCATGGAATGCCCGGGATATTTATGTAGAGCAAAGCCCATTGTTCCATGCCGACAAGATCAATACACCGATCCTGTTCCTGCATGGCTCAGTCGATACCAACGTGCCTGTCGGCGAAAGCATCCAGATGTTCACCGCCCTGAAACTGCTCGGCAAGGAAACCGCCTTTATCCAGGTAAAAGGCCAGAACCACCAGATCTTCGATTACAAGAAACGCGCAGAATAGAACAACACCATCTACGCCTGGTTCGCCAAATACCTGAAGGAACAGCCGGAATGGTGGGAAGCTCTTTATCCGAAAAAGAGTTTGTAAAAGAAAAGTCCTTTCCAGGAGATTCCCGAAAAGGACTTACTTGTGAAGCGTTTGTGGAGCGTTTAAGTACAAAACAAATACCTGTAAAACAACAACATACAAAATACTTCTTTGAAAAAAGCATCATTTGTGAAGCGTTCAAAAAACTTTAACTGTATAATATGTACCTTTCCCTGTAACACCCTGCATTTCTAACCAATTACCTAACTGCTGCAATATTCTATAAGCGGAACTTCTATTTGTATTTAATAACTTTTGTACCTCCAAATTAGTTATAGTTCCATTTTTCACTGCATATTCTATAACAAGTATAAATCGTTCATCCAAATGTTGCGCTACAAGTTGCGAACGTATATCCGCATAATAAGTTATCATCAGTCCGCTTAATAATTGTACGGCTGGTGGCAATAATTTATGGGAACTGACAGCTTCCAAAATGCGTTTATATCCACGTCCCCAACTTTCAATATCTCCACATCTGAAAAGAGCATTGGCTATAGACGGGTTATAAGGTCTGGACGGGTGTTTTTCAAAAAGTTTCTGTGTTGTCCAATCTTCCGGCAAACGTCCGGCATTCCAAAAAAAACACATGATCAGGATAAACACTTATTTGTGTAAGGGTTGCATCTTCATAAGCCTTATGAGCTACACAATTCATTAAAGACTCCCTAAGTGCCTCAATCGGGAACTGTGGAGTTTCATGACGTGATACGCCCACATAAGAAATGCCGTATATAAGATACTTGGTGTTTATCAAATCCATAGCCTTATCAATCTGTTCCATTAAAGAACCATGAACTTCATCTTGAAATGCCAAATCTTCACTGTCATTTCGGAAGAAACCAATCTTTATATATGCGCCTCGCACATACTTTTCAGGATCGGGATGAAACAATAACACAGCCGCACGGCTAAATTGTTTAGTTTCATCGTCTATCAGCCGCAGGTCATAAAGTAAATGTTCAATATTATCATTTAACACATTAGCATCCACCCGGTTACTTCTAGCCGCTTGCCGACGAAAACGGTCCAAAGCCTTTGCTGACAAATCTTCAATTTTCACACCTGCCACTGGGAAATCATCCCAATTTTTGCCAGTACGTTGCAAAATAAAACGGTTTAAAGCTGTACCTTTCAATTCCTGTTTCGTACTGCCTGAACGGTAATGGTACTGACCTTTATAATTTATAGGGTTGGAATATGGTGGTACTACGATTTCAATATATTCAAGTCCGTTTTCTTCCAGCAAGTTTACATCGACTATTACACCCAGCACATCACGAACTTTATTAAGAATATCTTCCAGCAACTTTTTTGCATTAGAAATACCCACAACTTTGCCGTTATCATCCATACCAATATATATCTTGCCACCTATAGCATTGGCAAAACCACATATCCATTTTAAGTATTCATCCCGCCAATTCTCCTTCCATTCTATATTCTGATCTTCATTCATATATTCACTGCTTTGTGCAAAAATACTAAAAAGACCAATCATAATTGTTTTAATTAGCAAAGTAAGTCCTTTCCAGGAGATTCCCGGAAAGGACTTACTTTTTTGTCTGCGTTCTCTCTTCACAGAGGTCCGACAGAAGAACTTTATTTCATTACTTTAGTATTAATATCGACCGCTTGTTCGCCCTCGCGGGGTAATTGGTTGGTGTTTGCACGCTAACCGCGCAGTCAATTTAAAATTTATTGATTATAAATTGTTTCTTATTTTACGATTGCCTTAACAGCAGCTTCGCCTTCTACGGCTACTACTACGATACTTGCCGGTACAGAGATAGTGGCTTCGCTGGATGCGATTACTGTTGATGTAATTGTCTGACCAAGTACGTTAGTGATTGTTACGTTCTTGCCTTCAGCACCTGAGATAACTACGGCACCGTCGATAGTTGCTACACTGAATGTAGTAGCATTGACACCTTCGTTAGCCGTCGGATTTGACTGTTCGGCTGCCAGATCAAACTTGTCACCTGCTTCGTAACCCTTAGCAACTACTACTACACCGTTGATGTTCTTCAGATAACCATCGTTAAATACCTTCGGCTGTTTGCCAGTTGCGATATAATCTTCGTATTTGTAGTAACCTGTCTGGATCTTGAATGAACCGTCTGATTCATGGTCGATCGGGTTGATGTACTGGAAGGCAAACTTAGCTACGTTGAAGTCGCTTGTGCCCAGGTCGATTACATCTGATGTCTTACCGCTCTTCTTGAAGTTTTTGTCGGTGATATACAGTTTGTCGGCAGTGCGGAAACCATATACGAAACCTAACTTAGCGTATGTTTCACCGGCTTCGCCTTCATTGATATACTTGTTAGTATGGATAGCACCATTCTGATAAGCAAGGTTTGCAGTGTCAACCAGGTTAACCAGGAAGCGACCGTAAGTAGTATCCGGATGAACGGCAGGGTGACCTTCGATTGTACAAGGTTCAGCAGGTACATATTTAGGTTCTACTACCAACAGATACCGGTAACGGCTGTTGTGACCGCGGTTTACGTATGCTGTATCAACATACATAGCAGGAGCCATAGATGTTAACTGAGCCTTGTTGCCTACATTCAGGAATTCACCCTTTTCAAACATCTGATCGAATTCATTTTCCTGACGGAAGATACGGATCGTGTCACCCATGCTCTGCAAACGGTATTCAGGAGCAGAAACCAACTGAAGATCGAACAGGTCGTTAGAGTTTACTTGCTCGTATGCACCTTCTACTTCTACTGCACCCTGCTTGGTTGTTGTTGCACCATACAGTTTACGATTCAGGTTCAGGGCAAACGATTTATTAGTCAGCTGATCAACACCTACCAGATTGTATTTGCCATTCTGTTTTTCTTTCAGGACAAAACGATAAGCCTTGTTCAGGTCGCTGGTAGTAAAGTCCTTAGAATCCTTGTCACAAATCATGGAAAGGATATCCAGAGTCTGAGGATTTTCGTAAGTCAGATATTCGCCGTTAGAAGCATTCTGTAATGCATAGCTGATGATAGCCAATGTATCTGTGTACATCTGATATTTACCTTTGGCATCATAGTAACCAACATTAACTGTCTGATAGATAGAATCGGTCGGAGTCTTCAATACACCGAATGAGCCATAAGTAGCCTTAGCTGTCAGCGGAACCAATTTCCATGTTGCAGCGCTTTCGATTTCTTTCGTCAAACCGAGCAGGTGTTTGCCTGAGTGGTTTTCTGTAACGTAGAAGTTAGTTTCTTCTGTTGAAGCTACAGCCAGACGATACTGGTTATCCTGTACATCCAATGCTTTGAAGTTTGCATAACCATCCATCTGAACAGTGTTGTTATCCAATTCAGAAGCATCAGCAGGAACGATTACTAATGTATCGCGTGATATAGTAGAGAATCCGAACGGATTACGACCTGTATAACTTACAGCATATTTATTGCTACCCAACGAATACATATTCGCTACATTTACCACTTCGTGAGATTCACGATTTGTGAATGTAAATACATAAGCATCAGCTTTCTTTGTAGCTGTACCCTTTACACCGTTTGTTGCTGTTACAGCCCATTGTCCTTCCGGTTTGCCGAATAAGAATTTGCTTGCCTGTACAGGGTTTACATTGCCATTTTCATCCATAGCCAATACTTTACCGTCTACTTTGGCATTTTTAGAGATGAATGCAATATTTACATACTTATAGTTCAACGGATTGTTGTCATCGTCTGTTGTCAGAACAAATGCATCGCTACCGAAGACTGCATAAACTAATACACCAACCTGACTTTCTGTCGGAGATGTAACATGTTTACCGGCAGACAAGAAGTAACCTTCGTTATTATTATAAGAAATAACACGATAAGCTGCTGTAGGAGCAGGAGTTTCACCCTTAACTTCAATAGAGCTGATTGCATTCTGATCTGCTGCACTATGATTGATAGAGAAGTTATATGCAATACTCTTTTTCACTGCGTAAGCAGCATCACCAAACTTCGAGTTAATGATAGTTTTCATATCATCTTTTGAAATAGTCTGGAATTTGAAACCACCATTATCGCCGTTGAATATAGTGATACCTTCTACCGACCATTTTTCATCCTGATTTAAGTTCAGAACGATGATACCATCGGCATTAGCTAGCATATAAGAAGTAGTAGTATTATCTGTTGTCTTATAAGACTCAAAACCTGTTACTTTACCGCTAGCATCTGTTGTTGCTTTTACAACTTCCAATTTACCCAAGAACGGATTACCCTGCAAGTCAGTTACACCATCTTTCTTATTCGACAAGGTCATTGTGAAACCGTCACCTAACTTTTTAACCAGAGTACCGGCTGTGTAAGCGGTTGAAGCAGCTTTGTGGAAAGAGAACGCTACAATATTTGTTGCAGATGCAAAAGCTGTTGCACTATAAGTACCACCAGTATAAGTTATTACTTTCTTGCCTGTTTCATCAAGTAAATAATACAACAGACCATTACCATCAGCTGCTGGAACTTCTTTTACGATAAATTTCTGGATATTAGCCAAATCAAGAATTTCACCATCAGCATTCACAAAACGATAAACATCACCATCCGAGTTAACAGCTTCTGCAGTCCAATATGCAGCATTTCCAGCAGCAGCATCTGTCAAAGCAGTTCCGGCTGTTTTAGAAATATACTTATCCACTGTATTATTGCTAGATCTATGAATCATAAATGTTTCACCAGCAGCAAAAGCTACAGATGCATCTTTATATAAAGCATCTGCAGTAATAGCGGAAGTCAATGCATCATCACCTGCTTCAATAGCAGCCGAAGCTAAAACATCAGTACCAACTTTTGTTCCGTCTATATATAAATTATCACCATTTTTCTCTACTTTAGCACCTGTTGTACCTAATGTTATAGCATAGCTACCTGTATTAGTAATACCAGCGACTTTAACAGCAGGATTAGAAGCCAAAGAAATAACTCCATTAGCATCTATATCCCATAGGTATTGATCAGAGGTATAACCTAGAATCAATAATTCTTTGAAAGTACCACAATCAACCAAACTAGCTGTATTTTTTGTTTTATCATAAACCAGATACTTGTCAGCACCAAAAGTGATAGGAGTAGATTCTGTTGTTGCTGTCAAGACAGGCTCTGTTACCATGTAGAAATAAGCAACTGCTTCAGATGTGCTATTTCCATCGGCTGTGCTGGAAAGATCCAAATAATTAGTTTGACCAGACTCTTTAATTGTAATACCATTTACTAAGGTTGATCCTGCAGCCATAGCGTCCAACGTTGTAGGAGTAGTTCCATTAAAACTCCAAGAACCAGATGTTACAGCAACCCCACCTGTTCCTGTTTGAACCCAAGTCAATGTTTTTTTACTACCACCAATCTTCCAAAGACTTTTAGATGATTCTATAGTAGCTTTAGTTACAGTTGCAAATGCTAAATTTGCTCCATCTACAGTTAAGACATTCACACTTCCACTTTCAGAAAGCTCACTTGCAGCAATAATCACTTCCTAATTATCTGCAAGATCCGCACCTTTCACCAACACCACCCCCGCATTTGCGGTGAATGTTGCACCGGCAGCCAAGAAGACTGCCATAAGCGTAGAAACTTTTTGTTCATAATTCTTTAATTTAATATTAATAATAGTGTTACTTAAAAG
>JAJPZM010000122.1 GCA_021204335.1 Parabacteroides sp.
GAACTGGAAGTCTTGTTTGGATGTAAAGTCGATCTTATTCGTTTAAGAAAGCAATTATCTGGTTCCGCCTTTGAGAAAAATATATCAAAAGATTTGGTATATGTTTGATAAAGAAAGAATAAAGTCACTGTTAGACAGAATTGAAAATTCTATACTGTTGATACAGACGAAATCCGGACAGATATCCAGCCCGGATGATTTCCTCTTGAGTCCGGATGGAATGTTTCTCTTAAGTGGCATTTGTATGCAATTGATATTTATAGGGGAAAGCGTTAAGACGATTGATAATAAAACCCAACATTCTTTTTTTAATGAATTATCCAACTATACCATGGACTGGTATTATGGGGTTACGAGATATTATTGCGCATGAATATCATCGAATAGATGAAGATGAAATATTTAATGTGGTAAAGCAGGATTTGGAACCTCTCTTATATGTCATCCGTCAGATGAAGACTGATCTCTCGGTATAAATACACTGATTCCCTAGTCATATTTCGCAAATTATTCCGTACCTTTGCCCCTCAAAAACAGAACAAAAGGTATGGAGAAACATTTTAAGAGAACGCTGATTACTACGGCGTTGCCGTATGCGAATGGGCCGGTACATATCGGGCATCTGGCCGGGGTGTATGTGCCTGCCGATATTTATGCCCGTTACCTTCGGTTGAAGGGGGAAGAGGTGTTGATGATCGGGGGATCGGATGAGCACGGTGTGCCTATTACCCTTCGGGCTAAGAAAGAAGGCGTTACACCGCAGGATGTGGTGGATCGTTTTCATGGCATCATCAAGAAGTCTTTCGAGGAGTTCGGTATCACATTCGATATCTATTCGCGGACAACTTCGCCTACACATCGACAGGTGGCTTCGGATTTCTTCCGTACCCTCTATGAAAAAGGCGAATTCATCGAGAAAACAAGCGAACAGTATTATGACGAGGAAGCCAAACAATTCCTTGCCGACCGCTATATAACCGGTACGTGCCCGCATTGTGGTAACGAAAAAGCCTATGGTGACCAGTGCGAAGCCTGCGGTACGTCGTTAAGCCCGACAGACCTGATCAACCCAAAGTCGGCCATCAGCGGCAGCCAGCCGGTAATGAAGGAAACCAAACACTGGTACCTGCCGCTGGATAAACACGAACCGTTCCTGCGCAAATGGATCCTGGAAGATCATAAAGAATGGGAACCGAACGTGTACGGACAGTGCAAGAGCTGGCTGGATATGGGATTGCAACCGCGTGCGGTAAGCCGCGACCTGGATTGGGGTATCCCTGTTCCCGTAGAAGGAGCCGAAGGCAAAGTGCTGTATGTATGGTTCGATGCGCCGATCGGTTATATCTCCAATACAAAGGAATTGCTGCCCGACAGCTGGGAAACCTGGTGGAAAGATCCTGAAACCAAGATGGTTCATTTCATCGGTAAAGATAATATCGTGTTCCACTGTATCGTATTCCCCTCTATGTTGAAGGCTGAAGGTTCTTTCAACCTGCCGGAGAATGTGCCTGCCAACGAGTTCCTGAACCTGGAAGGCGACAAGATCTCTACTTCGCGTAACTGGGCTGTATGGTTGCACGAATATCTGGTGGATATGCCCGGTAAACAGGATGTATTGCGTTATGTCCTGACTGCCAATGCGCCGGAAACAAAAGATAATGACTTTACCTGGAAGGATTTCCAGGCACGCAATAATAATGAACTGGTAGCTATCCTGGGTAACTTCGTAAATCGCGTCCTGGTACTGACGGAGAAATATTTCGACGGAAAAGTGCCTGCTGTTGGCGAATTGACCGATTACGATCGTCAGACATTAAAGGATTTCGAAGATGTTAAGGCTGATGTAGAACGCCTGCTGGATACGTACCATTTCCGCGATGCTCAGAAAGAAGCGATGAACCTGGCTCGTATCGGTAACAAATATCTGGCAGATACAGAACCCTGGAAACTGGCAAAAACAGATATGGCGCGTGTAGCAACGATTATGAATATCGCCTTGCAGATTACGGCTAACCTGGCTATCGCTTTCGAACCGTTCCTGCCGTTCAGCATGGAGAAACTCAACAAGATGCTGAATGTGGAACCGCTGGGATGGGATCGTCTGGGGGCAACCGACCTGCTCGAAGCCGGTCACCAACTGGGTAAATCGGAACTGTTGTTCGAGAAGATCGAAGACAGTGTGATCGAAGCCCAGGTGCAGAAGCTACTCGATACGAAGAAAGCGAATGAAGAAGCTAATTATAAAGCGAAACCGGTACGCGAAAACATCGAGTTTGATGATTTTATGAAACTGGATATCCGCGTAGGAACAATCCTGGAATGTACGAAAGTGCCGAAAGCCGATAAGCTGCTGCAATTCCGCATCGATGACGGGTTGGAGAAACGTACGATCGTTTCCGGTATTGCCCAGCATTATGCACCGGAAGAGTTGGTTGGCAAACAGGTTTGCTTTATAGCCAATCTGGCTCCGCGTAAGCTGAAAGGTATCGTTTCGGAAGGTATGATCCTGTCGGCAGAAGATTTCGACGGTAAATTAGCTGTCATTACTCCGGGTAAAGAAGTGAAACCGGGTAGTGAAGTAAAATAATGTTTGATAAACAGATACAAATGGTTGATTTGCGCGGACAGTATCATCGTCTGAAAGAGGAGATTGATGCTGCTATGCAAACTGTTATTGAAAACGGTGTCTTCATCAACGGATCTCAGGTAAATACCTTTGCCGGTCATTTGGCGAGTTATCTGGATATCCCTTATGTGGTTCCGTGCGGTAATGGGACGGATGCTCTTCAGATCGCTTTGATGGCTTTGGATTTGAAACAGGGAGATGAAGTGATCGTTCCGGCTTTTACCTATGTGGCTGCTGCCGAGGTGATCGCTTTGTTGGGACTGGTTCCCGTATTGGTTGATGTAGATCCGAAAACGTTCAACCTGGATCCGCGGAAGATAGAGGAAGCGATCTCCAGCAATACACGTGCGATTATTGCCGTACACCTGTTCGGACAGTCGTGCGATATGGAGGCTATCCTGAAGGTTGCCGGCAAATATCATTTATATGTGTTGGAAGATAATGCGCAGTCGATCGGTGCCGAATATACTTTTTCGGATGGAAAAGTAAAGAAAACCGGTACGATGGGGATTATCGGCACGACTTCCTTCTTCCCTTCAAAGCCTTTGGCTTGTTATGGGGATGGGGGCGCGTTGATGACGTCCGACGAGTCGTTGGCTAAACGGATCCGCATGATTGCCAACCATGGGCAGGAACGCAAATACCATCATAAGCTGATCGGGTGTAACTCGCGGCTGGATACGTTGCAGGCGGCTATCCTGGATGTGAAATTAAAACATATCGATGAATTTACAAAAGCCCGGCAGGTAGTAGCCGGCAGATACGATGAGGCGTTGGCGGCATGCGACAGGTTGGTTATACCTGAGAAATCGTCATTCTCGACACATGTCTACCATCAGTACACGATACAGTTGAAGCCTGACGGCCCGGATATGGCTGCCCGGCGCGAACTTCTGCAGAACCGGCTGAAAGAGAAAGGAATTCCTACGATGGTGTATTACCCGATGCCTTTGCAGGAACAGGATGCTTATAAGTGGATGGCACGCATGCCGGGTAATATCGACAAGTCTGCCCATCTGAGCAAATGTGTTTTGTCGCTACCCATCCATACAGAGATGACGGAAGACGAACAAATATATATAATCGGAACATTATTGGAGAGTTTATAGAAAAACATGAAACAGAACAAGATAAAATTTGCCGTAGTCGGTTGCGGGCATATTGGAAAACGCCATGCTGAAATGATAACCCGCGATCCGGATGCCGAACTGGTCGCCTTGTGTGATATCCGTCCGCGTGAGGAATTGGGGATCGAAGGGTATGAGGTGCCTTTCTTTGCCAGCCTGGACGAACTACTGCATAGCGAACTGCAATTTGATGTCGTAAATATCTGTACGCCCAACGGGCTGCATGCCTCAATGGCTGTCCAGGCTATCGAAGCCGGCCATCATGTGGTGATTGAAAAGCCGATGGCGCTGACGTTGGCGGATGCAGAGAAAGTGGTATATGCCTCTTTGAAATATCGCAAACAGGTATTCTGTGTGATGCAGAACCGTTATTCTCCTCCTTCGGTCTGGATTAAAGATATGATTGACTCGGGCAAATTGGGAAAGATTTATATGGTTCAGCTGAATTGCTACTGGAACCGCGACGACCGTTATTATAAACCCGGCGGCTGGCATGGAGATGCTGTTTTGGATGGAGGTACGCTTTTCACCCAGTTCTCCCATTTTATCGATATTATGTACTGGCTTTTCGGTGATATCTGTAATATCCAGGCCCGTTTTGCCGATTTCAACCATGAGGCACTGACGGCTTTTGAAGATTCCGGCTTTGTAAACTTCAACTTTGTGAACGGAGGAATGGGTAGCCTGAATTATTCTACTTCCGTATGGAACAAGAATATGGAAAGCAGTATGCTGATCGTTGCCGAGAACGGCAGCGTAAAGATTGGCGGACAGTACATGAATGAAGTAGAATATTGCCACGTCAAAGATTATGAGATGCCGGAACTGGCTCCGACCAATCCCGGCAATGATTACGGTCCTTATAAAGGATCGGCACAGAATCATAATTTCGTGATTCGTAATGTGGTAAGCGTACTTTCCGGCTCAGGATCGGAATGTATTACAACCAATGTCCTGGAAGGCATGAAAGTTGTCGATATGATACAGCGTATTTATGCGCTGAAAGGGTAACTGAAGGGGTAATTATATATAAGACGAGCCTGTAAGACCTGGTTACAAATTATTGTTTTATAGGGTTGATATCCCTTTAAATTCCTATCTTTGTGGCAATTTGGTCATTTTCTGAATGGGACTGACCAGCTTTATTGCGCCTTAGATTTCTGAAAATTATTGAGATATATTGGGAAACGAAAATTGATACAAGCAACATGAAACAGATTTTGGTAACCGGAGGAGCCGGATTTATTGGCTCCCATCTTTGTGAACGCCTGCTGAAAGACGGAAACAATGTGATTTGCATGGATAATTATTTTACAGGTCGTAAACAAAACATTGTTCACTTACTGGATAATCCTTATTTTGAACTGGTTCGCCACGATGTGACGTTCCCATATTATGTAGAGGTTGATGAAATCTATAACCTGGCGTGTCCGGCATCGCCGATACATTACCAGTTTGACCCGGTAAGCACAACTAAAACATCTGTTATCGGTGCGATTAATATGCTGGGATTGGCGAAACGTACGAAAGCACGTATCCTCCAGGCTTCAACCAGTGAAGTGTATGGAGATCCGATCGTCCACCCTCAGGAAGAAAGCTATTGGGGAAATGTGAATCCGATAGGTCTTCGCAGTTGCTACGATGAGGGAAAACGTTGTGCGGAAACGTTGTTTATGGATTATCACCGTCAGAATAAAGTCGATATCAAGATTATTCGCATATTCAATACGTATGGTCCGCGCATGCGTCCGGATGACGGGAGAGTCGTTTCCAACTTTATCATGCAGGCTTTGAAGGGGGGGGATATTACTATCTATGGCGATGGTATGCAAACCCGTAGTTTCCAGTATATTGACGATCTTGTTGAAGGCATGGTGCGCATGATGGCGTCCGAGGACTTTACCGGTCCTGTCAATTTGGGTAACCCGCGTGAATTTACAATGATAGAATTGGCTGAGTTAGTGCTTAAAATGACAAACTCGAGTTCAAAGCTCATATTTACTCCGCTTCCTTCCGATGATCCTAAACAGCGTAAGCCGAATATCTCTTTGGCTAAAGAAAAGCTGAATGGCTGGGAGCCCACGATCCGGTTGGAAGAAGGATTGGTCGAAACTATTAAGTATTTTAAAAGCCTTTAATTCTGTATTTGATTTAATTTATGAAAATAGCAATAGTTGGTACAGGCTATGTAGGCCTGGTAACAGGAACCTGTTTCGCTGAAATGGGAACCGAAGTTTTTTGCGTAGACGTAAACACCGAGAAGATTGAAAATCTGAAGAAAGGCATCATACCCATTTATGAACCCGGGTTGGAAGAAATGGTTCATCGTAACCAACAAGCCGGACGGTTGCATTTTACAACAGATCTTATCGAATGTCTGGATGAAGTGGAAGTTTTGTTCAGTGCAGTAGGTACGCCTCCTGATGAAGATGGCAGTGCCGATCTGAAATATGTATTGGAGGTGGCACGTACGGTGGGCCGTAATATTAAGAAACATATTTTGGTCGTAACGAAAAGTACGGTGCCTGTCGGTACGGCGAAAAAGGTACGTCAGGCTATCCAGGAAGAATTGGATAAGCGTGGGGTACAGATAGAATTCGATGTCGCTTCCAACCCGGAATTTCTGAAAGAGGGAGCGGCTATCAGCGATTTTATGAGTCCGGATCGTGTTGTTGTCGGTGTGGAATCGGAACGTGCGGAAGAATTGATGACTCGCCTGTATCGTCCTTTCCTTTTGAATAATTTTCGCGTGATCTTTATGGATGTCCCATCTGCAGAGATGACCAAATATGCCGCAAACGCGATGTTGGCTACCCGTATCAGCTTTATGAACGATGTGGCTAACTTGTGTGAAATTGTGGGTGCCGATATTAATATGGTGCGTAAAGGTATCGGTTCGGATAATCGTATCGGCAATCGTTTCCTGTATGCCGGCATCGGTTATGGCGGATCTTGTTTCCCGAAAGATGTAAAGGCACTGATCAATACGGCAAAATTGAATAATTACCCGATGCGTATTCTGCAGGCAGTGGAAGAGGTAAATGACGAACAGAAATCCCTTTTGTTCCGTAAGTTGGAAAAACATTTCAATGGTGATCTGAAAGGTAAGCGCGTTGCTATCTGGGGTTTGGCATTTAAGCCGGAGACAGATGATATGCGTGAGGCTCCTTCATTGGTACTGATCGAAAAGTTGCTGGCTGCCGGTTGCGAAGTATATGCATACGATCCGGTGGCGGTAGAAGAATCGAAGCGCCGTATAGGAGACTCCATCCATTATGCAAAAGACATTTATGATGCCGTTGTGGATGCCGATGCTTTGATGCTTGTTACGGAATGGAAAGAATTCCGCATGCCTTCCTGGTCTGCCGTAAAGAAACTGATGGCTACCCCCTTGGTGCTCGACGGTCGTAATATCTACGATATCAAGGAGATGGAGGATAATGGGTTTGTTTATCACTGTATAGGAAGATAGAATAATATATTATAAACTAAATTCGATTAACTTGAACTGGTCAAAAATTTTGACCGGTTCAATTCTTTAAAGCATTCAACAGCTCTCCCAGCAGCTTTTACAGAAAAAGGGCTATACATGTTGGCTACAATCCTGAAAAGTAATAAAGCGACGCAAACCACAATTGCAATCGTTGAAGCTTTTGCGAGAATCAAGGAATTATCCAGAACTGTTTTGCAGTTTAAGCATACAGTGAAAAGGAAATCGGAGTGAACTTAAAGAAGTTTTGAAAAATAACTATCACTCTATCACTTTCTCGCTGTGCGCATTGAATAACAATATTTATAATAGTGATAGTTGATAAATTCATCTATCACTCAACTATCACTGACTATCACTCACTGCTTAATTTGTGTTAAGTACAGTACTCATTGTATCAGAATAGTAACCTTTTTAAAACAAAGTAGGCAGAAAAGTTATTCGAGACCCCCATATTTGAGGTTTTTACACCCCGGTTTGAACGATGCTGAGACCCGGGTG
>JAJPZM010000374.1 GCA_021204335.1 Parabacteroides sp.
TTCATAAGCTTTGCTTAAAAGTTGAAAGAATACTATAATGAATACCCCCACTCCTTGAGAGCCATTCCCCAATTTTCTTCAACGATCCTGATCGTACGGTCGTCGTATTTGTACTGGTTCTTTTTATATCCCTTCTTCTTACCCAGATATTTCTCAATCTCGGCTTTAGACGTTTCAAAACCCGGCAGGTTTAATTGGCGATAGATATCTTCCGTCATCGCGTAAGCATCCTGTTCGAAATCTTCGAATTTCACTTCTACCAGATTGCCTTCAGGAATCAGCCCCTTCTGTTCCTCATACTTATAGAACAAGCGGCGATATACTTCTATAACATTACTTTCAAGCTGTTCATTTGTAATATCCTGTAAACGAAGCGGTTGTATCGTGTTCGTAAAGAAACTGCGCGTACTTTCAAATACGGTATAAGGATTACGTTTCAGGTAAATGAATTTGGCATTTGGGAACATTTCCAGCAATGTTTTTACCCGTCCGGTATGCGGCGGGTTCTTACTCAAGAACTGCGAGCCGTGCGTATTCCAAAGCGATATCTTAATCAGCTTCAAAAAAGTCTCCTTGAATACTTCCAATTCATGGGCCGTTATATTGTCGAACACCAGATAACGGTCGCAATATTCGAGCATGTGCTTCGGAAAGAACCAGAAATTATAATAAGAATACGGCATCATGTTTGCCAGTGCAAATTCTTCTTCCTGCGGAAGGTCGACCTTTAATTCCATATTATCGGTCGGTCGTTTATCGGGCATAAAATATGACATATTCTTCTTGAAGAAAGGTTGACCCCAAAGCATCAAGTTCGGAAATACGGTTTGGTAAGTCGTATTGTAACCAAAATGCTTGTCGCACGAAAACACATTATGCACGAAGGTCGTGCCGCTACGCCAATGCCCCAGTATGAAAACCGGATCCATCTCCAAAGGTTTATCCGCGATCTTGCGATAACGGGCATCTTCAAAAGACTGATACATACTAAGCATGCGACATACCATCCTGGTCAGATAATACTTATTACGAAACCCCTTGTCGATTACCTTGTTGGCAGTCACAGCCTTGAATGTTTTCCAGTCTGCTCCCACCAACGGAGTTATCGGCAATTTATCAAATTCCATTCCCATAGTCTGTTCTATTGTTTTTCAGTTATACATTTTACCGGAACTCCCTGCCGTTCCAGCTCTTTACATATCGTACGAATTGCCTCATAATGCGTTTCGCCTATTCCAAGTTCCGGCAGGTTTAATACTGTCAATGCATCTTCCGTTACCATATCTTTTGCATCTACCCGGTTGATAATCATCCCGACTGCCGAAGTATTATTGGTGATCGGGTCGATCAGGATAAATGCACCTGTCTGCTTATTCTTCTGATACGGATCGAAAAACAGTTCTTTTCTGGTGGTAAATACGACGCGGGCAATCTCGTTCAGCTTCATAGGCAGAGTTTCTGTCGTCAACTGTCCGTTGTCGACGGATAACTGCTCCATCGTGTTGACATTCACTTTGTAGCGGATGCTGTCCACGCGGGCACGTGTCAGGTTAGTCGTATGTTTGATATAGAACTGCTTGGACATATCCATAGGCTCCTCATCCATCCAGACAAGCATGGATTCGAAGTTGCGGTCTTCCATCGGCAGGTTGTCGGGATGAACCAGCATTTCGCCACGAGAAACGTCGATCTCGTCTTCCAATGTAATCGTAACGCACTGGGGTGGAAAAGCATAATCCAGTTCACCGTCGTACGTAACGATACTTTTCACCTTCGATGTTTTACGGGAAGGCAGAGCCATCACCGTATCGCCTTTACGAATGATGCCGCTGGATACTTTACCGCAGAAACCACGGAAGTCCAGATTGGGGCGTAACACATACTGCACCGGATAGCGGAAATCTTCAAAATTACGATCCTGGTCGATTGGCACCGTTTCCAGGAAGTCTAACAAAGAAGGACCGTCGTACCAGGGAGTACGGTCGCTTTTCTCCACGACATTATCTCCATCCAGCGCGGAAAGCGGGATATAAGTAATATCAGAGATATTCAACGGAGCAACAAACTCTTTATAATCGGTTACAATCCGGTCGAATACATTTTTATCGAAATCGACCAAATCCATCTTGTTAACAGCTAGCACTACATGCTTGATACCCAGCAACGAAACCAAGTACGTGTGACGACGGGTTTGTGTAATCACACCTGTACGAGCATCTACTAGAATAATAGCCAAATTAGCTGTCGATCCGCCGGTAATCATATTACGCGTGTACTGCTCATGTCCCGGAGTATCGGCAATGATAAACTTACGGTTGTTCGTGCTGAAGTAACGGTAAGCCACATCGATTGTGATACCTTGTTCACGTTCCGCTTTCAAGCCGTCAAGCAATAAAGCATAGTCGATATGATCGCCGGCATTACCCATGCGCTTACTGTCGCGTTCAAGAGCATCCAGCTGATCCTCGTATAATTTCTTACTGTCAAACAAAAGACGTCCGATCAAAGTTGACTTTCCGTCGTCTACCGATCCTGCCGTAAGAAAACGAAGCAAATCCTTTTGTTCGTCCTTATCCAGGAATTCTTTTATATTTAATGTTGCCATGTTCTTCATTTAAAAATATCCTTCACGTTTTTTCTGTTCCATGCTGGCATCCTGGTCGAAGTCGATCACGCGGGTGGTGCGTTCGCTCTTGGTGGTTGTCATCATTTCTTCTACGATCTTCTCAATGGTATCGGCTTCGCTCTCGACAGCTCCGGTCAGCGGCCAGCAACCGAGGGTACGGAAACGTACCATACGCATTTGGATTTGATCGCGATACTGTTCCGGCAGGCGGTCGTCGTCGGCCATAATCAGATTGCCATCGATCTCCACAATGGGGCGTTCTTTGGCATAATACAACGGGACGATAGGAATGTTTTCCAGACGGATATATTGCCAGATATCCAACTCAGTCCAATTTGACAATGGGAATACGCGAATGCTTTCACCTTTGTGTACGCGGGCATTATAGATATCCCACAATTCTGGGCGCTGGTTCTTCGGGTCCCACTGGTAGAATTTGTCGCGGAACGAATAGATACGTTCTTTGGCACGACTCTTTTCCTCGTCGCGTCGGGCACCGCCGAAAGCGGCATCGAACTTATATTTATCGAGGGCATGGAGCAATGCCTGCGTTTTCATCAGGTCGGTATGCACTTTACTTCCATGTGTAAAAGGCCCTACACCAGCGTGAAAGGCCTCCATATTCGATTCAATGATTAGGTTCCATCCGAACTTCTTTGCATATTCGTCGCGGAACTGCACCATTTCCTTAAACTTCCATTTCGAGTCGATGTGCATCAAAGGAAAGGGCACTTTGCCCGGGGCAAAAGCCTTTTCAGCCAATTGTACCATCACCGACGAGTCTTTACCGATAGAATAAAGCATTACAGGGTTCTCAAACTCGGCTGCAACCTCCCGTATGATATGGATAGATTCTGCCTCCAGCTCCTGCAAATGGCTTAATTTGTAATCTGACATAATTATATTATTTTGTTTTCTATTCTTTTATTCATTCCCCAACTTTCACTTTGGGCAATATCAACGCTAATAACTTATTTACCGATTCCTCCAGGCTCAATACGGAAGTATCGAGCGACAGGGCCGGATGCTCCGGAGCCTCAAACGGAGCCGAGATACCGGTAAATTCCTTAATCTCTCCCTTGCGGGCTTTAGCATACAAACCCTTCACATCACGCCGTTCGCACTCTTCAAGAGGCGTATTCACATAGATTTCCAGGAAATTCTCTTTACCGACGATCGACGAAGCCATTTCCCTTAATTCATTGTTCGGACTGATAAAAGCCGCAATCGTTATAATGCCGGTGTCGATAAAGAGCTTGCTCACCTCCGCAATCCGACGGATATTCTCCACCCGGTCTTCCGGTGAAAATCCCAGATTGTTATTGATGCCGCTACGAATATTGTCGCCATCCAGAATACGGCACAGCAAACCGCGTTTATGCAACTCGCGCTCCAAAGCAATCGCAACGGTGCTTTTACCGGAACCGCTAAGCCCGGTAAACCAAATCATCACGCTACGTTGTTTCAATAAAACTTCCTTATCTTCCCTTCCCATCATCCGGTCAAAGATCGGATAGATATTGTTCGGTTGTATATCACTCATTATATTATATATTACCCTTATATTAGAATTTCCAAATCATCGGTATGACAAATATCGAAATCAAAAAAGAAATCAGATTCAACGGCAAACCGACCCTTACAAAGTCGGTAAACTTATAACTGCCGATACCTTGCACAATCAGGTTCGTTTGATAACCGATCGGTGAACTGAAACTGGCCGATGCCGCCATACAGATCACGACAAAGAAAGGCGTCGGACTAACCCCTAACTGCGTTGCAACCGATAATGCGATCGGAAAACTCAGCGCTGCTGCCGCATTATTTGTAATCAGTTCTGTGAACACATTCGTTATGATAAAAATAATCGCCAGCAAAGCGTATGGACCGAGATCATCCGCCATGCTGATTATATGTTTTGCTACTAAATCGGCAAAACCAGAATTCTCCATCGCCTTACTGATCGCAAAAGCGCAGGCAATTGTAATCAAGATATTCCACGAAATATATTTAGTGTATTTTTTAGGCGGAAATATCTTTGTCCACGCCATAATAATCGTTGTGATACAAACAAAGAAGAACATATCCAACCGCATATTCGGGATAGCCTCTTTCACAGCCGGCAGTTCGCCAACGGTTGCACCGACAATCATAAAGATCAATAAACCCAATGCCAGCCAGCGTTTTCCTTTCGACACCGGCTCAGTATTTTCACTACCGTTGGCAAGCATCAGGAAGACGCTCGATTCGCCCCAGGTCGGGATAAATGAATCGTCCGCCCAAAGCACCAGCGTATCTCCTTCATGCAGGGTCACTTTATCCAGATCGTGCGTAAACCGCTCTCCCCCGCTCTTTACCTCCTTCACTATCGCTCCGTAATGGCGGGTGAAGTTAAATTCGCCCAACGTTTTATTGATACCGGGGAAACGGGATCCCAAAACAGCCTCCACGCGATGCAGGTTACCCGGGCTTTCCTCCTCGCCTTCATCTATACAAGTATCCTGGCGCGAATCGGGCAACAGCTTGTTTGAGAAAGCAAACAGATACAAAAGGCCGGCTATCGCAATAAAAATACCGACCTTCCCGAGTTCAAACATCGTGAACCCTTCGTAGCCGGCATCGAGCACCATTCCATGAACTACCAGATTGGTTGACGTACCGATCAATGTACAAATACCTCCCAGAATAGTCACATACGAAAGTGGAATAAGAAATTTGGTAGCCGGCAGCTTGACCGATTCAGCCCACCGCTTGATGATAGGAGCAAAAATAACGACCACCGGTGTATTATTCAGAAAAGCTGATATAAACGCAATCGGCGGCAACATACGAACCTGTGCCTTTACCACAGTCGTTTTACCTTCCGGAAGCATTTTTTTTATCAATTGCCCCAACGCACCGCTCTGACGAATACCTTCACTCACCAAAAAGAGCATGGCAACGGTTATCATACCTTTATTACTAAACCCCTCCAGCATCTCTTTCGGTGTCAATATGCCAACGACCAAGAATAATACGACTACAGTGAGCAGTATCATTCCCGGTCGCATTCTGTCCCATATCAACGCCGCGACCATTCCGGCCAGAGCCAGCAATACAAATAATATTTCGTAATTCATTTGTTCCTGATCTGTCTTTTTATCTCAGATAAGGTGCAAATGTAATAAGAAAATTAACGTTATTCGTACGCAAAAGTGCTATTTTAGTCTTATTGACCAAAATAATCAGCAATTGGAAGAAAGGGGTTTTACAATAAACCATGGGTTATGTAAATCATCCTTATTGTATTTCAACGGAGTTCGTCCATCTATATGAAAAACATCACATCCCGCCCCTTTTGCGATAGCATGTCCGGCTGCCGTATCCCACTCCATCGTCGGAGCGAAACGCGGATAAATATCTGCGCTTCCTTCGGCTACCAGACAAATTTTCAGACTGCTGCCACTGCTGATTAACGTAACGGGTTGTCCTTGTTTCCGTAAGTTTTCGATAAAATCGGTCGTTTCCGGACTTTGATGCGAGCGCGAGGCAACGACAACAATTCCCTGATGTCCCGTCGACACCGGCAGGCGGGTTGCCTTCTGCGTAATTTCATCCATAGAAGGTTGAATGGTATAATCTATGTTTGTCAACTTATAAGCCCCCATCGAATTGGATGAGAAATAGAGTTCCTTCCGCACCGGGACATAAATAACGCCCAATACAGGGACACCCTTTTCTATCAAAGCGATATTAACGGTAAACTCCCCGTTCTTTTTTATAAACTCCTTTGTCCCGTCCAGCGGATCAACCAGCCAGAAAGTCTCCCAGGCAGAGCGTTCGGCAAAAGGAATATCTTTTCCTTCCTCACTCAGCAAGGGGAAAGGAGTAACTGAAAGGACATTTACAATTAATTTGTGAGCGGCTTTGTCTGCTTTTGTCAATGGCGAATTATCAGCTTTGCGTTCAATCTCAAAATCCGATTCAGGATCTGTATAAATATCCATGATAGCTTTTCCGGCATCTATCGCTGCCCGAATAGCAATGTAAAGATAGTTCGAATAGTTCATCATCACTTGTTTCTATTTAGTTTGTGAATACACAAATATAATGCTTTTTTTATACAAAGCATTTCTGAAGCAAATTATTTCAAGAGGTTTTGCCCTCATAAGACAGAAATAGCATCTTTTTGACCTCTACGACTGATTTATTAGACAAAGAGAATAAAAAACAACCTTTCAGGAGTACAATTCCTCCGGATCCGTTGTATCTTTGTACTGCAACTAATCTGTTGCTGATAGCTATCAGCAATATTGTCGACAACCATCAGCAATATTACCGATAACTGTAAACAATATTGCCGATAGCCATCGGCAACAGATTAATAAGGCAAGAAATCAGAAACGGAACGGCATCTGAAAAGGGCCAGACCGGTAACCTTAAAATTCTAATATACAATGAGTATTAAATTCGGTATTTACGACACTCCCAAGCCCAAAGGCAAAGGGAAATAACAGCAACATGCACGCTTTATAACACGAGGTACCAAGCGTATCGGTGAAATATGCCGGGATCTTTCAGATGCCGGTACCGTTACTTCGTCTGATATAAAAGGCGTATTGGAAGCGCTGACTGTTTATATGGGAAGGGAACTTGGCTATGGATATAGCATCGAGCTGGAAGGGATAGGACACTTCTCTCCTGCCCTGCGAACCAGGAAAGTGTCGGAAGGAGACGGGAAGACAAATATAACGTATCCGTCGACGGGGTAAACTTCAAATGTTCCAAACGTTTAAAAGAACTGGTAAAAGAGGATCGTCCGAAAAATAAAAGGGACAATATAGCAACAGATAATATAGAAACGAGAAAAAATAAAATGCTGGCTTTTCTGGCACAAGAGGAAAGCATCAATGAAATGGATTACGCCACGCTGAACAGTTGCACCCGCTATCGCGCAGCCAAAGACCTGAAACAGTTTATGGAGGAAGGTATTATCCATAAGATGGGATATAAGACGCATAGGATTTACGTATTGTCTAGTTGAAAATTATGATTCAAAACTTATAAATATTGTATTTTCACAAGTTGCAAACTTGAATATCCTGTTCAAAATCAACCGCTT
>JAJPZM010000379.1 GCA_021204335.1 Parabacteroides sp.
TTAATACAGCTCCTGAAGTAACCGATTCCATTTATCGATTTTTATTTTATATGCGGTATCATTTAGATCCTGTTTACCGGAAATTCAGAAGACTTATATTCCGATAACTATGATGACGATATTGATTTTATATACGGAACTGATGCCTTATAACGTCGTTGTTATAAAAGAATTGGTGAAGAAAGGGTGTTGTGTTCATGTTGTGTTGTATGATACCAATAAAAAGACTCCATACTTTCCACCTTTATTGGATGGAGTCACTTATTATAAACGTTCCGTTTTTTTGAATTCAGATCATTTATTCCGTTTAATAAAAAAGATTGAACCGGATCTGATCTGGACAGCGGGCTGGGTCGATCCTTTATATAATAAGGTCGCCGGTATGGCCCGTAAGAAGTTCTCTCTTCCTGTGGTAGCCGGCAGTGATACGCAATGGCGTGGGGGCCGTCAATGGTTTAATGTACTTACTTCCGGGGTCTGTCAACAGCAGTGGTTCAGTCATTTATTTGTTGCCGGAGAATGGCAGGTCAGATATGCCCGTAAACTGGGTTTTCATCCGGATCATATATTGATGCATAATCTTTCTGCCGACGTTGCTTTATTCAGCCAGGTGGATATCAGTTGTCGTGGAATAGAATATCCGAAAGGTTGCTTTATGTCGGTCGGTTTTCATCGGAGAAAGGATTGGTTTATTTATTAAAAGCCTGGCAGTCTATTCCGGATCGTAAAGGTTGGCAATCAACTCTGGCTGGAAATGGTCCGGAAAGAGAGAAGTTAACCGGTTATCCTGATGTAGAGATATT
The DNA here is from genome assembly GCA_021204335.1 of Parabacteroides sp. Lineage (GTDB taxonomy): Bacteria > Bacteroidota > Bacteroidia > Bacteroidales > Tannerellaceae > Parabacteroides. The sequence continues at coordinate 804 of JAJPZM010000379.1, forward strand.
GGATTTTATGGATCAGTCGGATCTGTTAAAAGTGATGGAAAATTCAGGCGCTTTTATCCTGCCTTCGTTATTTGAACCTTGGGCGTTGGTTCTTCATGAAGCAGCCTGTGCCGGTCTGCCTATGTTGGCTTCTACTTGTTGCGGAGTGGTCGCCTCATTCCTTAGAGAGGGCGAAAACGGATATTTGTCTATTCCCGGGAATATTCGTTCAATCTGTTGTTCGATTGAAAAATTGATAATGCAATCAGATACTGATTTGTTGCAGATGGGTAGGATTAGTCGGGAGCTGGGGATGAAGATCACTCCGGAAAGAGTAGCGGACACTTTATTAACAGTACTAAAATAATTATGGAAAAGATATTTTTCTGGGCTTTACTGCTGGTGTCTTTAACCAAATGTGTAAATCGTTTTTTTGGTTTTGCCGGATGTAATTTATTATGGCATTTATTTAGGAAGCTCTATTTGGTTGCTTTTTAGAGGTGGAATGGTAGCTAATAAAAAATATCTTTTTTTGTATCGGCTACTTTCTTCTCTATTTGGCTGAATGATATACCGGCTTTCTTTCAGGCACCTTTCCGTTTGTTTGCTTTTCTCAGTATAGCATTTATGGTGGGGCCTTTTTTGTGAATGAGCGGTTGACTTGTATGCGTCGTCTTCTATTTATCCGAACTTTGCAGATTCTTCGTTGGGTGGTGTTATTCTCATTTTTATTGAAATTGGTTGCACCAGCTTTGGTGATAGATTATTCGGGATTTAGTGGATTAACCAGCCAATCGATACTATTGTCTCCTTTGGCGGGGATTGGTGTATTGTATAGTCTTTATCGTTTTCATTTGTCGGAAACTCGGGTGGAACATTATAAAGAATCAGCATACTTGTGTATTTGTTTTCTGGTATTGCTGTTAAGCGGTTCCCGCGGAGCTTTGGCTGCAACAATTGTAGGAGGCGCTTTCTTTTATATCCGTTTATACAGACACCATATAGGCGCCCTGCTCCAGTTCGGTTTGTTTATTCTTCTTTTAGCAGTATCTACTTCGTCTCTTTGGTGGCCCTATACGGAAAGGCTCCGACAGAAAACGGAATCAAGTAGGGATAATGGTGGTACCGTATCTTCCCGTGAAGGATTATGGCAGGATAGAATAGATGAGTTTACCGCTTTTCCCATTTTTGGTGTGGGATTTGCCAGTTATAACCTGGATTATATTCAGAGCGAACATTCTATAAATAGACAGACCGGAACAGTTGAGCCCGGAAGCAGTTGGCTTTTTCTTCTGTCGTCTCTTGGTTTATACGGTTTTCTGTCATTTCTTTTGCCTTTTGCTTATACTGTATATATACTTTATAAAGATAAGGATATCGGTCTCAATGGTGGACTACTATGTTCCATAATGATTTTGTTTTCCGTACACATGCTTGTTGAAGGCTATATTGTTTCTTCAGGAGCTTACTTATGCTTCTTATTGTGGCTCAGTCTATCCGAATGTGAACAAATTGTACGGCAAACCAATAAGAAAAAACTTTTATCAGTATGATTGCATTAATACCTTCGGTTATCATTCGTTTGTATAAACTATTACCGCGCCCTTACCGGTTGCGTATCTGGATAACAGGTCTTACTATTTTTATTATGTCGGTTTTCGATCTATTGGGTACAGGCGTATTGCTTCCTGTTTTATTATTAGTTCTGGATGAAAATGCGATAAAGAAAAATCAATATTTATCCGGGCTGTATAGTTGGGGAGGCTTTCATGATTTTTCAACGTTTCTGGTTTTTATCTGTTTGATTATTTTACTGTTTTCTATTCTTAGGGTTCTGGTTTGTACGTGGTTACTATATCAGCAAAACAAACGCTTGTTTACGATATCCAGTTATTTGTCGTTGAAGTTGTATAACTATTATTACCGAAAAGGTTTTTTGTATATAAAACAACATAACAGCTTTAAACTGATCAACCAGGTGAACGGCATTTCCGATAGTTTAATTCAGAGCTATTTGGTCCCTTATGCACAATTGATTTGTGAATGCGTGGTTATGATCTCTATTCTGGCAGGTTTGATCCTTTTCAATGTCTATGTTTTTCTGTTGGTTTTATTGACTTTTGTTCCAATCACATGGATATATTATCGTTTCTCGCGTGCCCGCATGAAGGCTTACGGGAATATGCTATTTCAGTTGGGTCCATTAAAAGGAAGATTATTGCAACAAACTTTTGTGGGTTATACGGATATGGAAATGAGTAATTCATTTCCCCAATGTTTTGAAAATTTTCAGCAGTTAATGGAAAAACAGAACCGGATCAATATTCGAAGGCTTTTGCTGAATGGCTCTTTGCAAAAGGCATTGGAAATAGCGATTGTTTGTTCGTTGGTTGTTTTAATTTTGGCAACCCGTTTTTTTTGAGCTTCCTGCATTGGGGTTGATTATTGGACTGTTTGCTATTGCCGTTTATCGGGTTCTTCCCGGATTAGTTCGTAGTCTCGGATTTGTTTTTCAAATGAAAGGTAGTTCTTATTCTGCTGATTTGCTGAATGACCTGGAAGCTGAACAGGAGGAAACCTTAGTTCAGGAACAGCAATCGATCGATTTTCAAAGAGTAATTTCGATTCGTTCTCTATCTTTTTCGCATGATAAGAAAGTGCAGGTGTTGAGTAATTTTTCATTGGATATCCATAAAGGAGATTTTATTGGGTTCAAAGGTGAATCTGGTTCAGGAAAATCTACTTTGTTTCATCTATTATTGGGCTTTATCCAACCGGGTCAGGGAGGAATTTATATCGATGAAGTACCTTTGACATCTGAAAGGCTGATTTCTTGGCGAAGTAAGATTGGATATGTTTCGCAACAGTTGTTTATGATTGAAGGCACTCTGCTGGATAATATAGGATGAGTTCAGGAAAGGATAAAATAGACAGGGAGCGGGTAGAGTATGCGGTTCGTTTAGCTTCTTTGGATAGTTTTATTAAAACCCTTCCGCAGGGGGTTGATACTCCGGTTGGTGAAGGCGGTTGCTTGCTTTCAGGTGGTCAACGTCAGCGGCTCGGCATCGCACGTGCTTTGTATAAGCGAGCTGAAATATTAATGTTCGACGAAGCCACTTCTTCATTGGATGAAATGACGAAGCATGCCATTAATGATTCGATTATCCAATTGTCGGAAGAATGCCCGGGATTAACTTTACTGATTATTTCCCATCGTTCGGAATCGTTGGCTATATGCCGTAAAGTGATAGATATCCAGGAATTAAATAGCAAGTAGAGTACCTGTTATACATGCACTCTACTTACAGAATTTTTATGCCAGTAATTTCACCAGATACCCGCTCACTGCGCAAACAATCAGCGTCCATCCCATCAGGTTTTCGGGTGAGGGGGAGTTTTCCGGTAAAGCGAGAGTATTGCTCCGATGGCTGCCAGCGACACTTCCGTGTTCATCTGACAGATTGCCAGCGTTGTCAATAGCAGGACGGTCAGGTTTGTGTTTCCCTTTGTCCCGAAAAATAATCCGGGCAATGGTAGTCAGGAAACCGAGTATTGCTTCAAGATATTTCATGATGAATCAGTTTAAAGTATTTGATTTGATGTATTGACTGATCGACTCGAGCATCTGTTGATACGCTTCGCGGTTGTCGCCGTTCGCTTCGCTGATGTAGCGGCTGTAGGCGATTTCTTTCGCGTAGGCTTCCGGATACTTGCTGACATCGGCAGCAGTCTGGTAAACGGTACGGATCACCCGGGCGAAATCGAAGAAACTTTGTTCAGTCGATTCATAAATCCTGAATTGCAGGTGAGAGATTCCGCCGTCTTCCGTTTTGAGCGTTTTCGCTCCTTTCCAGTAGAGAGACGGTTGTCCATATCCGGTAAGTCCGAAATAATTATGGTAGATTTTAGCGAGCACGCTTTCTCCCCAGCCACTTTCAATGGCAGCCTGGGCAAGTATAACGACCGGATTCAGTTTGAAATGTTTCCCGGCAGCTTGTGCTGCCGGAAGAAACTGTTTGATAAAATCTTGTTTTTTGCATACGATGGATTATTCAATTACAGGACGATCGTCATCATCATCTTTGCCGGTATTTCCGGCATCGGGATCCTTGATCGGCTTCAATTCTTCATACTTGGCATTCTTCTTGATATCGGTGAGCATAGTGCCGGGAACATATACGATGCGTGCATCGTTAAAGAAAGAGGTATTGAATTCATCCTTGGTGGTTGCTCCTTTACTTCCCGCCACCATGCGGAAATTGCCGAGGCGGCCCATGCAGATGATATCGCCCTCTTCCAGGCGTTCCTGCATGACAGAAAGCAAACCTTCGATTACCAGCATCACATCACCGATAAAGGCGGTGCTTCGCATAGCGATCATTGCACACAGTTTTTCAAAACTGATTTTTTTCAATGCCCGAACTTGTGCATAATACAGTTCGGAACCTTCGGCAGCGTCTTTACGCATGTCGGGATGTTTTACTAAATGGAAATTCAGAGCCATAATTTAATTGATAATTGAAAATTGATAATTGAAAATTGATAATTGAAAATTATTTGTTGATTATCGATAACAATTCAAAGGTACGACAGGGGGAGAGGGTGGTTTCCGGTTAAATCCGGTTATGTCGGGTTCTTTCCGGATAAATCTGAATATGTCCTGTTATTAGGGCTTTTTTATTGAAATATAAAGCGTATATGTTTGTCTTTCTGTTAGCTATTTTGTAACTTTATAGCATATAATCAACAAAAAACGATCAAATTATGGATAAGCAAACGGATCAATCGGACGAACATGTAAAAGTACGCAGTTACGGGCTCACAGAGCTGGGATTGCTTTATAACCCGGCTTTACAACCCGACTCGGCGGCAAAGGCCCTCAAGCGCTGGATCGCCTTTAATACGGATCTGACTGCCGCCCTTCAGGAAGCCGGTTGGCGTAAAGGACAACGCAAGTTCACCCCGTTGCAGACGCAGCAGGTATTTCGTTTCTTGGGGGAACCTTGAGGAATTGAAAATTGAGAATTGAAAATTGAAAATTAGGCGGGTGATTGGAGTTAATTATTTATCTTTGTGTGAAAACTGCCGGTGATGAATCGGAATTATAAAAGAAATTAAGTATATGGCAAAGAAAATACCTTACGGATTGACAGATTATGTGCGTATTGTTGCAGAAGATTATTATTATGTAGACAAGACACAGTATATTGATGCTTTGGAAAAGACGGCTGCTTTTCTTTTCCTAATCCGTCCGCGCCGCTTCGGAAAGTCGTTGTTTCTGAATATGCTCAGTTGTTATTACGATGTGAAATATGCCGATCGTTTTGAAGAGTTGTTTGGTAATCAGTATATCGGCAAGCATCCGACAGGCGAGCAGGGGAAATATCTGGTGCTTTATTTCAATTTTAGCGCTGTTCGTGGTACGGGACGTGAATTGGAAGAAAATTTTAATCTGTATGCAAAAATCCAGATGGAAGGATTTGCCGACCAGTATGCCTCTTATTTTGATTCGGACTTTCCGGAAGAAATACGTAAACTCCATACGGCAGCAAGCCAGTTGAATTATATCGGTAAACGTGCCGGTATGTTGGGATTGTCCATTTATCTGTTGATTGACGAATACGATAATTTTACCAATACAATATTGTCAAGTGAAGGAAATAATGTTTATCAGGCCCTGACACATGACTCTGGATTCTATCGCGGTTTTTTCAATATAATTAAATCGATTACCACCGGACCAGAAGCCCCTGTAAAGCGACTGTTTATCACCGGGGTGTCGCCTGTTACGCTGGATGATGTAACGAGCGGGTTCAATATCGGGACGAATATAACGACTGACGAACAATTTAATTCGATGGTAGGTTTCAGCGAGTCGGAACTGTTTGATATGTTATCTTATTATCAATCGGAAAGTATGCTTGCCGATCCTATAGATGAAATTGTCCAGATGATGAAACCCTGGTATGATCATTATTGCTTTGCTAAAGAATGTATTGGGCAGATGATGTATAATTCGGATATGGTACTCTATTTCCTGAATAATTATTTGCGAACAAAACGTCCTCCCTCTGAGATGGTCGACCGCAATATCCGAACCGATTACAGCAAGCTGCGCCACTTTATCCATATCGACAAGATGCAGGAAGAAGGTCGTTCGGTTATTACGCAACTGATCAACACCGGTGAAGTGAATGGGAATGTGATCAAAGATAGTTTTCCGGCAGAGAACCTGGCTGATCCGGGCAATTTTGTTTCTTTGCTTTACTATTTCGGTTTGCTTACATACGATCGGGTGGAATATGGCGAGACTATCATGAAAGTCCCTAACCTTGCCGTCCGCGAACAGATTTACAGTTATCTGGTGGAAGCGATGCGCGAACGCGAATCGGTCTCTTTCCCATTTATGGAATTGTCCGACCGGATGCGCCGTATGGCTTATTTCGGGGAATGGGAAGCTGCCTTGGACTTTTTTGCCCGCCAGGTGGACAAGAAAGCGGTACTTCGCGATGCGATCTATCAGGAATCAACCATTAAAACGCTGATGGTAGCCTATATGGGATTGACAGATTACTTTATTATCTGGCCGGAGTTTGAGGCCGGCCGGGGTTTCTCCGATCTTTACCTGATGCCCAATTTGGCGAATTATCCGGATATGCAATATTCCTATCTGGTAGAATTGAAATATCTGAAACACGACGATACGACCACCGATGTGGAAGCCAAATTGCAGGAAGCCGAAGGCCAATTGCGCCGTTACGCTTCCGATGAAAAGATCCTAGGCAGCACCGGCAACACCCGCCTTCGCCTGCTAGCCGCCGTCTACCGTGGCTGGCAACCGGCAGCGATGCGCGAGTTTATTCTGTGAATTATATTCATATTTAGAAAGAAATGAATCTGATAGACGCGAATATATTGACGCGGATGACGCGAATAA
>JAJPZM010000093.1 GCA_021204335.1 Parabacteroides sp.
ATGAATTGGCCGCATAACAAAAAAAAGAAGGCATCCTTTTAGGACACCTTCTTTGCAGACTTCGAAAGAAGTAGTTTCTTATTTTCTGATACCAAGCTCTTTGATGATAGCACGATATCTTTCGATATCTGTTTTGATCAGATAATCCAGTAAACGACGACGTTTACCTACCAACATCTTCAGAGCACGGGATGTACTGTAATCCTTGTGATTCTTCTTCAAATGTTCAGTCAAATGAGAAATACGCACTGAGAACAATGCGATCTGGCTTTCTGCAGAACCGGTGTCGGCAGCTGATTTGCCATACTTTTCGAATAATTCTTTTTTCTTTTCTGAATCTAAATACATGATTCTTTTACTTTAATAAATTGATACTATATTATCTAAGCGGATGCAAAGGTAGACATTCCTTTTTGAACTGCAAATAGTTTTCGCCTTCTTTTTGCATTTTGAGACACGAATGATATATATATATATCGTAAAATTATCGTACTTTTGCACCCAATAAATTAGTCTTCGATGCAAAAAATCAGAAACATCGCGATTATCGCGCACGTAGACCACGGTAAAACGACGCTCGTGGATAAGATGTTATTAGCCGGTAAGCTTTTCCGTGAGGGACAGGCCGAGCCGGATCAGTTTATGGACAACAATGATTTGGAACGTGAACGAGGTATTACGATCCTGGCCAAGAATGTCTCTATCAATTACAAGGATTATAAAATCAATATTATTGATACTCCGGGTCACGCTGACTTTGGTGGCGAAGTAGAACGTGTATTGAACATGGCAGACGGTTGTCTGTTGCTGGTCGATGCTTTTGAAGGCCCGATGCCTCAGACTCGTTTCGTTCTTCAGAAAGCGATCCAATTGGGATTGAAACCGATTGTTGTTATTAATAAGGTAGATAAACCGAACTGCCGTCCGTCGGAAGTACAGGAAATGGTATTCGATTTGATGTTCAGCCTGGACGCCACGGAAGACCAGTTGGACTTCCTGACTATCTATGGTTCAGCCAAGCAAGGGTGGATGTCGACCGACTGGAAAGAACCGAAAGAGGACATCCTGGCGTTGCTGGATGCCATTATCGAATATATTCCGGAACCGCAGCAGTTGGAAGGTACTCCCCAGATGTTGATTACGTCTCTGGACTTCTCTAAATATGTAGGCCGTATCGCCGTAGGTCGTGTTCATCGCGGAGAATTACGCGAAGGACAGGATGTCATGCTTTGTAAACGCGACGGTTCGATGGTGAAATCTAAAATCAAAGAGTTGGATATCTTTGAAGGTCTTGGTCGTACCAAAGTTTCTTCTGTTCAATCGGGTGATATCTGTGCCGTGATCGGTATCGAAGGATTCGAAATCGGTGAGACCATTGCCGACATCAACGAACCGGAACCACTGCCGACTATCGCTATCGACGAGCCGACCATGTCGATGCTCTTTACGATCAACAACTCTCCGTTCTTCGGTAAAGACGGTAAGTTCGTTACTTCACGTCATATCTTCGAACGTTTACAGAAAGAACTGGATAAGAACCTGGCATTGCGCGTGGTTCCTACCGATTCTGCCGATTCCTGGTTGGTTTATGGTCGTGGCGTGCTTCACTTGTCGGTATTGATCGAAACGATGCGTCGCGAAGGCTACGAATTGCAGGTAGGACAGCCGCAGGTTATCATTAAAGAAATAGACGGAGTGAAATGCGAGCCGGTTGAACAGCTTACGATCAATCTCCCTGAAGAATCATCCAGTCGCATCATCGATATGGTGACGAAGCGTAAAGGCGAGATGACAATGATGGAAAGCAAGAACGAACGCATGCACCTCGAATTCAATATTCCTTCACGTGGTATTATCGGTCTGAACAACGCTGTTCTGACGGCTTCTGCCGGTGAAGCGATCATGGCACACCGCTTCCTCGAATATCAGCCTTGGAAGGGAGATATCGAACGCCGTAACAACGGTTCGATCATCGCAATGGAAACAGGTACGGCATTTGCATACGCCTTGAACAACTTACAATCACGTGGCCGTTTCTTCATTGCTCCGCAGGAAGAAGTTTATGCCGGCCAGGTAGTGGGTGAGCATACAAAAGAAGGCGACCTGGTAGTAAACGTTACTAAATCGAAGAGGCTGACCAATATGCGTGCTTCCGGTTCGGATGATAAGGTTTCATTGGCTCCTCCTTTGGTATTCAGTTTGGAAGATGCTTTGGAGTATATCAAGGCAGACGAATACGTCGAAATCACTCCGAACTATATGCGTATGCGTAAGATTATCCTGGACGAAACAGAACGTAAGCGTCAGGGTAGATAAGAACGATATACATTATATTATATATAAACGGATGACTCTTGCGGGTCATCCGTTTTTTTATTAGTTGTCAATAGATACTGCGTAATTATAAAGCTTTACTACATCCTCAATCGATTTGAAGTTTATATCGTTTTCTTTGATGTATTTCTTTAAAACATCCTGGTGATCGGGATAAATTTTCAGGAACTGCTTTTCGTTGAAGAAGTGATATTGCTTTCCGTTGCGTTCGATCCGGAATGTTTTGTCGATATTGTAAAGGATCATTTTCTCTGTTTGCAGTTTATGAATGTTAGTAGATGTCTGGAGTGACGAATAACTCTCGACTGCCGATGTTTCCGATTTTCCGCCATAGCCTACATTCTTGCCTTCCCATTTTATCGCCCCTCGGTATTGAACAAAGATAGGCGGATCTATCTGAAGCACTTCGGTTGCTCCGTTTTTTGTTGGAAGAAAAGTTCTGTCTCCTATCTTGAGGCTTGCCAACAGTTCCGGTTCCGAAAATTCCTTGATTACATTGTTGTCGCTTTTGTCGAGGAATAGGAATTTCTTGATCAACAGGCTGTAGTTCAGTTGAACATCGTTGAATACCCGTCCGTCTTTGTAAAATACCTGCCCGTTCTCAAAGTGATGGAGCAGGAATTGCGAACTGTCAACCGGGGCTTGCTGGGCATGTCCTTCCAATAGATAAGCAATACAGAAAAGCAAGATAAATGTTAGTCGTTTCATAATGTCGTGGGTTTTATTTGTGCAATATACAACATTCTTGTGGAAATAAAAAAGGCGTGTCAAAAATCTGACACGCCTTTCCTATAGAGTAGGATTGTAATCTTAATTACTTAACCAAACTAGCGAATTCGCTGTTAGTTGCATATTTAGCAAATTCCAGGTCGATAGCAGCTTCTTTAGCCAAAGACTTGTCAGCAGCGATAGCAGCTTTCAGGTTGCTGATAACACCGTTAGCGTCGTTTGTGCGAGCAGCTACGATAGCTTTCAGGTAAGAAGTTGTTGCATCAGGATTAGCAACACCGTTCAAAGTTTGAGAAGCCTTGCTGTAATCTTTTACCAGGATCTGAGCCAATGCTGCGTTGTTAGTCTTAACTGAACCGAAAGAGTTAACAGCCTTAGCCCATTCGCCTTGTTCCAGATAAAGAACGCCCAGAGCTTCGCTCAGTTCAGCTACACCAGAAGCGTTACCGAACAATTGCTGAGCCTTAGCTTGGTCACCCTTAGTCAGAGCGATCAGACCTAAGTTCATGTTAGCTTCAGCGTTGTTCTTAACAGAGTTAGACTTGTTGAACATCTGTTCAGCTTTAGCCAGGTCACCAGCCTTGAATGCCATCATACCGATGTTGTTCCAAGTGCGGTAGCAGTTAGGATACAGTTCAGAAGCTTTTGTATAGATAGCCATCTTTTCAGCATCGTTGTTAGTCAGAGTTGCAGCGTAAAGAATTTCTTCGATGTTCAATTCTTTCGGATTGCTCTTAGCCAATGCGCTGATTTCATCGTCAGACTTACCGATGATTTCGATGTTTGCAGTCAAACGAGAACGACGCAACTGCGGCAGGATTTCTTCAGCCAATGTGCTGAATACAGAAGATATGTTCTTGATTTCCTGTTCGCGTTGTTCCGGATCTTTGTACATAGACAGAACGCGAAGAACTAAGTCTTTGTCCTGGATGTTAGATTTAGATACCAATTCCTGGAAACCTTCCCAGTCCTGAGCAGTATAACGAGCGTCAACAGGAACGTCGATTTTCTGTTTCTTCAGTTCTTTAGCCAGATATTTAGAAGTATTGCCTTCACGTCTTTCAGCCAGGCCAGTGTTCAACTTAACACCACCATCAGGAGAAGCGTAAGCAGAGATTTCGATAGATACATTCTGGTTAGGAGCTTCGTCAGCATTCTTAACAAGATTCTTCCAGTCTGCGATTTCGCTCTTGTTCAATTCTTTAGAACGAAGTTCAGCCTGCTGGATAAGGAACATGATGTTAGCATCGTGAGCTTCTTTGATGATGCGCTGGAATTTGTCAGCAGCGATAGCTGCAGTTGCAGTAGCAGCGTCAGCCAGTTCAGAAGTAGCGATTACGCCTTCACCGATCTTTACGTCCGGCAATTTAACTGTTTTGTTTTTGATTTTTGCGTCGAAAGTCAGATACAGTTCTGATTTCTTCATTTCAGGTTTGTAAGTGAAAGCAGATTTTATGGTTACGTTAGCACCTTCTTTCTGCGGGATAACCTGATTGTTACCTTTTACTTTTTCACCTTGGTAAGTGTAAGAAGTTCCCCACGCTTCACCGCCTGCATAGCGAAGAACCGGAGTTACTGTTACAACAGCTTTCTTGTTGAACCATTTTGCAGGGAAAGTAGCGTTGATAGTCACAGGTACTTTGCCTCCGATAGCCTCCAGCGGCTGCGGCTCAGCTTTGATGTACTCTTCAGCTAGCGGTTTCAACTTGTTAGAACAAGAAGAAAGGGTTAAAATTGCTGCCATCACAAAGAATGACAATAAAAACTTTTTGTTCATAATTTGATGTAAGTTTAAAATGTTACTATGTTTATATATTCACTTTCAATCATCCCTTAGCCATCAAAGTGCAAAACTAAAGCATTTTTTTGTTATGAATAGCAAAGATACGATAAAATCTTTCTAATTAATACTTATTAATGAATCCGTTCTTCTCTTTTTACTGAAAAAGATATAAATAATTGGATTTGCGTATATTCTCTCCTCTTTTTCTCTGCTTTAATTTGGTTAATTTTAGACCTTTCCTATGCCAGGGAAGTATGAATTAATCCGGCTATTACTCGCTTATTGTATATTTTTGATTAAAATAAAATCTTTTGCGTATAGCGATTGTTGTTGTAGGTGATTTGTATCAGATAGATGCCAGATGCGGTTGTTGCAGGGGTGACAATATTCTGCCCCGAATGGACGATGCCGCTTTGCTGTGTTTTTCCATCTGTCGAGATCATGGAGTAGTGGGCCCGGTGGATTGTTTCGGGCAAAAGGATATGGATATTTTTGGAAGATGCTTCTGTGAATATGCGGATCGGGCTGTCGATACCGACGGACGTGTTTGCCGATTCTGTGTCGTATTGGATTACCGGATCGACGAACAGGGATGTGTTCATCGGTGCAACGGGATGGGTTGTCGCTTCAATCCATTTTCCCTGATAGTTGATCCATGCCGTATTTTTGCTCGTCGTTCCTTTCGGCAGGTTGAAAGCGGAGAAGGTGGTATTGCTTTCGCCATCGGGCAGATTGATTTTATATCCGATGAAGAATGTGCCGGCAACGCTAATCGGTTCGGAGAAGGTAACGAACGATTCCTGTGCACGGTTCAGCGGTTTTATCGAGTCAATGAAAATGCCCTCCTTGTTCAGGGTTGTAAAGGTCGGGATGAACGGCTCGGTATGCAGCAATGCTTCCGGTTTGCCGGAACCGGAGTAGACAGTTATCTCAATATCTATGTTTTTGTCCCTGCTTATCGGAGGTGTAACAATGTAAGCACCGTAGACCTTGGCTTTACCTGTGATCTTATAGACTTCGGCAAACTCGGTCATACCTAAGGAATTGTTGCCGAAAGCCGGTCCTGAAGCGGGCGAAGCGAGAGGCGTTGTTTCTATTGTAATCGTTTTCCCGCTTTCTTTAACATTGCTCAGACGGATAGCTGGCGTAGCTGCATAGGGATCGAGTCCCTGGCAGGTCCGCCCAAGGTTGGTGCTTGCCGGATCAAGCCAGGCTTTCAACTGTTTGGACGGGTCGGATGAAATGTCCCAGCTTTGGGATAAGGCATAAAAGTAATCGTCGTATGGTTGCGAGCATTTTGAATATCCTCCGGAAAGTGCACCGATGATCTGGTTGTTGTCGTCAAACAGGGAAGATCCGGATGAACCATAATAGGTGCAGCCTTCTGTCCATTCTTCTACATGCCAGTGCCCGTTTTTTTCAAAAAGTGTACCCGGATAAGAGTATAATACCACGTCTTTTGTTGTAGAAATTCTTTTAATGGAAGCATTGGGGTGATGTATATTGACATAAGGAGCTTCCCCTTTATCTTTTGCATTCCATCCGGCATAGTAAGGCTGGTAATAAACCGGTGGTTTTTCCGTCAGTTCCAGTAAAGCCATATCTGTATTTTCGTTGGTTGCCCGGAAATAAGCCGATGCCATCGACATTTCTTCCGTACCCCGGATCACCGGGTCGCAAACAGGGCTTTCGTAATTGAAAAAGGTAACGATATTGCCGGCCACCTCCTCATAGTCCGGATTTGTAACATTAAACTGATCGTTCAGGCAGTGCGAAGCGGTAAGCAGGAAAGGCTTTCCGTCATTCAGGGTATCATTAATTAATGTACCTGTACAAGCTGTCTCTCCATTGATGATAATCAGGACAACGCTGCGTCCTATCTCGTTATATTTGTCGGTGGTCTGCCGTTTGCAGGCTAGGGGCGTCATGCACCAGAAATACGGGCTGTCCTCTTTGGGTTCGTAGGCCCTGACATCGCGGTAATCATGGTTAACCTCGCCTACTTTCAACTTCCCGCGAAACGGAGTGTCGGCTGGTTCCTGATATTCGATGATCAGTTCGTCTCCCCGGACGGGTGAAACGGGTAGTTTCCCCAAATCCGAATTATTCAGGTAGTTGAAAGAACCCAATATATGTGTTTGGTCAGAATTGTAGAGAAACAGTTGCGCGCCTTCGGGCACTTCGTATTCGGTGAATAAAACATTGATTGAGTAAGCCCCGGCAGAGCGTATTCCCAATCGCCATACGCGAGTCCCGTCTGCCATGGTAAACGTCGTCCCCGAGTTCTCCGGTGTGAAGTCTGTCATGAATTTGTAAGCGAAATGGTAACCGCTCCTAAGGTCGCTCTCTGTGAGCGAATCGATGCGCATCTGTTCTTCAATATCAAAGGAGGGCATTTCTTCGAATGTTGCGGATGAACGAGTAGAGGGTAGCATCGTCGGAAGCGGCTTGCCTCCATGGCTGATTTGTGCTGTCAGGTTAAGGGTGTCCAACAGGCACAGAATGAGAAATGTAACTACTCTTTTCATTTCCATGCAAATATAGTATATTTTTTAAGAACAAAATTGTAAAAGCACTGCCGTATTTCGCGATTTTTGCCTAAGTTTGTCAGTCGGAAAAGAATAATCAATGAATTGTAAAACCAATATTACATAATTAAAGAATAAAGAT